>CAZYLC010000043.1:5750-12311 GCA_964648755.1 uncultured Thermodesulfovibrio sp. | reverse complement strand
CAATTTTTTCAATGAGTTGCATATGGCATGAGTCTTGCTTTAAGAATGGCCAGATATTAAATAGGAGGTAGGATTAATGTACAAAGGAATTTATATAGCAATGACTGGCATGAGCATGAGAGAAAACGAATTATCTTCCATATCAAATAATCTTGCCAATGTTAATACAACAGGATATAAAAGGCAAAGCTTTGCAAGTAGGCTTTATCCACTATTATCAGGCAAGCCTTCTGACAATAAAGCAATATATAATGATGCGAGAGCACAAACTTTTTTTGGTACACAGTATATGGATACATCTCAAGGGAATCTAAAAAAGACAGGAAATTCCTTTGATATTGCTATTCAGGGAGAAGGTTTTTTTGCTGTGCAGAGAGGACAAAAAATTTTTTACACAAGAGATGGTGCTTTCACGAGGGATAGTGAAAATTATCTTGCTACTCAATCAGGACTAAGAGTTCTTGACGAGAATAATAATGCCATATTAATTGATGGTAACAAAATTGAAATAGGACAGGATGGAAATATATACGTTGATGGCAACTTAGTTTCTAAAATTAAGATTGCTAAGGTTGAAGGGTTAATACACATAGGAAATTCTCTTTATGAAGGAATAGAAAGAGGAGCGGCAACTGGTCAGATACTTCAGGGGTGGATCGAGGGTTCAAATGTAAATCCCATGAATGAACTTGTTCAGATGATTCAGGCGATTAGAAACTTTGAATTTGCCCAAAGAGTAACAATGAATTTTGACCAGCTTGCTCAGCGTGCAGTAAGCGAAATAGCAAGAATATAAAGGAGGTAAAAGATGTTAAGGTCACTTTTTACAGCAGCAACAGGAATGTCTGCACAGCAGCTTAATGTGGACGTGATTTCCCATAATCTTGCCAATGTTAATACCACAGGTTTTAAAAAGGGTAGAGCTGAATTTCAAGATTTAATTTATCAGACTATGATTCAACCAGGAGCACCTTCTGATGACGGGACTCAATATCCTTCAGGAATTCAGGTTGGTCTTGGTGTCAGACCTGTTGCAGTTGCCAAATTTTTTACCCCTGGTGATCTCGTTAACACGGGCAATAGTTTAGATTTAGCAATTGATGGAGAAGGTTTTTTTCAAGTGACCCTTCCTGACGGCACTATTGCCTATACAAGAGCTGGTAATTTAAGAGTAGATAGAGATGGAAGAATTGTTACCAATGATGGATACCCTATTGAGCCAGGAATAACTGTGCCAGCAGATGCTACTAGCATTACAATAGGAGGAGACGGTAGAGTAACGGTAACACAGCCAGGAACTGTAGCACCTGTTGAGATTGGAACGATAGAACTTGCGAGATTTATAAATCAAGGCGGTTTAAGGGCAATAGGAAAGAACCTGTTTCTTGAAACCGATGCTTCAGGGGCTCCCACTACAGGAACACCAGGCACAGAGGGAAGAGGGACGATTGTTCAAGGATTTCTTGAAATGTCAAATGTAAATATCGTAGAGGAGTTGGCGAATTTAATTATAGCTCAAAGAGCCTTCGATATTAACTCAAAAGCAGTTCAGACTTCTGATGAAATGTTACAAACAGTTTCAGCTCTTAAGAGGTAAAGATGAGAAGTTTTAGGTTTAATATTATATTTTTTCTCTCTATTGTTCTTATCTTTTTAATTCCATCAAATATATTTGCCTTTGATGGAAATCTTCTTACCAATCTTCTTAAGGAAGAAATTAGAAAATCATCTATTAATAAAGAGGTAAATATTGGTGAGATTAAATTTATAGGTTTTTCACCAAATGGAAACTGCATACCAGAAAAGTTAAAAATTAGGGAAATAAAAAGACCGAGTTCCGTTGAATTTACTTTTTATTGTGGAACAAGACAATACAGAGCAATCGCCACCTATGAAATTCTTATAACTCTCTATATTTCTCAAAGAAATCTGAAAAGAGGAGAAGTGATTACAGAGGAAGATATATTAGAAATTAAAAAATCCTCATATAAAATGCCTTCTGGTGCCATACTGAATAAAAATGAATTGATTGGTAAGGTAGTTAAACGAAGTATTTCGCAGGGAATAATTTTAAAGCAAGATCATCTATACTCAGGGATTCCAGTTAAGAGAGGTAGTCATGTGCAAGTTTTAATTACCTCTGGTAAAGTCACTATAATGACAGATGGTGTTCTTAAATCTGACACAACCGTAGGAGAAATGGCTAAAGTACAGTGTTTTCAAACTGGCAAGGAAATTGTAGGAGAACTTATAGATAAAGATAAAGTGAGGATAGTACTATGAGAGAAATCTTAAAAAATTATCATACTATTACTTTATTATACGGTAAAAGGCATATGCTAATTAAAATTCTTATACTAATTTTTACCCTGCTAATGTCAGCTTGCTCAGAACTTAAAGAAGTAAGAGATATCAAAAATGCAGGAATGCCACCAAAGTATTATCCAGAGGAACCTAAACAAGTTATCGCAAATGAAGGTTCTCTATGGAAGAATAAAGCTTCCCTATATGAAGATAAAAAAGCACGTAGAGTAAACGATCTGGTAACAATAATAATAAATGAAACAACCACTGCCCAGAAAAAGGCATCTACATCATCTTCAAGAGATTCTTCTACAAATTATGGTCTTGATACATTTTTTGGTATGAATACCGATTTTAATATTCAAAATCTTCCTTTAATAAATGGTTTTTATAAGGCAGGAAATGTTTTTTCTCCTGCTGTTAAAGGGTCAGCTAAGAGTGATTTTAAAGGAGATGGTGATACAGCAAGAACAGGAAAAATAGCAGGAACAATCACTGCAAAGGTAGTAGAAGTTCTCCCTAATGGAAATCTTGTTATTGAGTCAAGAAAAGAGATTTTTGTTAACAATGAAAAGGAGATACTTGTTCTAAGAGGTATCATAAGACCTGATGATATCAGTCAGAGCAATACAATTTTAAGTCAGTATGTGGCAGATGCACAGATATATCTTGTGGGCGAAGGAACTCTTGGGGATAAACAATCACAGGGTTGGCTTGTAAGAATTCTTGATAAAATCTGGCCCTTTTAGAGGAGTTTGAAGATGAAAATCTATAAAAATATCATTCTGAGCTGCGCTAAGAATCTTCTCCTTATCCTATTCTTTATCATCACTTTCTCAACAAACTCCCATAGTGAGAGAATAAAGGACATAGCTAACTGGTCAGGTATAAGAGAAAATCAGCTTATTGGTTATGGACTTGTGGTAGGCTTAAACGGGACAGGTGATAAGGATGGAACATACCTTTATCAACCAATAGCTAATATGTTAAGCAGAATGGGAATTACTATTAATGTGAAAGACCTCAAGGGAAAGGTTAAAAATGTCGCAGCGGTTATGGTTACTGCAAAATTACCTACTAATGTTAAATCAGGAGCAAAAATTGATGTTCAGGTATCTTCAATAGGAGATGCCAAATCTCTTCAGGGTGGAACTTTATTGCTTACACCTCTCACAGGTCCCGATGGTGAAGTATATGCTTTAGCTCAGGGACCAATATCAATAGGAGGTTTTATAGCTGCGGGAAAAGCTGCCCAAGCAGTTAAAAATCATCAAAATGTTGGCTATATTCCTGAAGGAGCGATAGTTGAAAGGCCTGTTGTGGTCAATTTCGTTGAAAAAATGGACCTATATTTACAGCTTCATTATCCTGACATAACTTCTGCGAGAAGAACTGCAGAAAAAATTAATGAGAAATTCAAAGTAAAAATAGCAGAAGCAGCAGACCCTTCTACCATACACATAACTATACCATCAAGTTATAGAGGAAATGTGATTGATTTTATGGCGGAGGTTGAAAAAATTGATATTGTTACAGATCAACCTGCAAAAGTTGTAATAAATGAGAGAACAGGTACTGTTGTGATAGGTTCAAATGTGAAAATTGCTCCAACAGCACTTGCTCACGGTGGGCTTACGATAACAATCAAAGAAACACCCGAAGTGAGCCAACCCTTACCCTTAGCACCTAAGGGAGCAACAACTGAGGTTGTTCCAAGAACTGAGGTTAAAATAGAAGAAAAAAACGTTTCCTTGATGGAAGTAAAAGGTTCAACAGTGGGAGAATTAATAAAGGCACTAAATGCATTAGGGGTTACACCAAAGGATTTGATTTCCATACTGCAGGCATTAAAAACTTCAGGTGCTTTAAAGGCAGACTTAGTATTAATGTGATAAAAAGATGATACCTAAAGTTACACATAAAAATCAGATAGATGAAGCTTCTATTAAACAAGCAAAGGAGCTTTCTAAGAAAATTGAAACAGTTTTCTTGACGGAGATGTTAAAAGTTATGCTTACAGACACTTCACTAACAAAGGATAGGAACATGTCAACATATATGACTGTTTTGATACCAGAAATAGCAACCATGATGGCTGAAAGAGAGATTGGCATAGGAAGATTTCTAACAGAGAATCCTAATTTTATAAACACTTTAACAAAAAGTGGGAAAATAGAATTAAAACCTTCTCCTCAGTCTTCTCCACAAGAAAAAAGCAATGATGAAAATAAAATAAAGGAAGGAAAAATTTCATTACCAAAAACCCTGTCACTTCCTGTAAATGGCGAGATAACATCAAAATTTGGTTTAAGAATTGACCCAATAGATGGTAAAAAACGTCATCACAATGGAATTGATATAGCTGTCCCTGAAGGTACAAATATTCATCCTGTATCGCCGGGTAAAGTTATCTATTCAGGTTACTCAAAGGGATATGGCAATTGTGTCATAGTGGAGCACGAAGACGGTATTCAGACAATTTATGCTCATAATTCAAAAAATCTTGTAAAAGTTGGAGATAAGGTCTCTAAAGAAACAGTAATTGCTCTTTCTGGTTCCACAGGAAGAACAACTGGTCCGCACCTTCATTTCGAGGTAAGAAAAGAAGGAAAACCTGTGAATCCACTTGTTATGCTAAATAATTACCAAAAACCGACGATTACCTAAACTAAAGAAAAAAAGGAGGTGTTTTTTATGATTGGCGGACCGATAAGAATAGATGGAGTAACACCAACTACAGGCATAATGCCTGAAAAATCTCAAGGTAAAGCTCCTGAAAAAAGCGAGGAAGTATTAACAAAAGATCAGGTAACTGTATCAGAGGCTGCAAAAAATATCTCGAGACTAATGGTAGAGGTCAGCAATATACCTGATATTAGGGCTGATAAGGTTGAAGAGTTAATTCTGGTACTTACGAGGTTAAAGGCAGTGAGGTAGCAGGCAAAATGGTTAAGGAGGCAATAATTGACAAGCTTGTATAAAGAGCTTGTTAACATTCTGATAGAGGAAAAGAGTTTACTTTCTCAGCTTTATGAAGTTGTGTCAGAAGAGCGTGATGCGATTGTGGGTTTGAATTCGAAAGAACTTGAAAAAATTTTAATGAATAAAGAGTCTTTGTTAGTTAAAATCTCTCTCTGGGAAAAGGAAAGAGAAAAGCTCCTAAAAAATCATGGATTAGAGGGAAGAACAATCTCAGAGATAATACAAAGGCACCCTAATAAGGAAGAAAATAAAGAAATTTCTGTTATTGAGGAAATATATAAAACAATGAAATCTCTTCTTTCTGCTATTTCAGAAATACAGAAAATAAATGAGCAGTTAATTGATCGCTCAATAATTCATATTGGAACAGCAATTAAATTTTTTGAAAGTTTTGGCATCAAGCCTAAACAGACATTATCAAGGGAGGCATAAATGGCTTTATCTGCTATTTTTGACATTGCAAAAACAGGAGTTTTAACTTATCAGAAAGCCTTGCAAGTTGTCTCCCACAATATAGCAAATGCATCAACAGAAGGGTATACAAGACAAGATGTAATATTTACAAATAGCCTCTGGATTATCAAGCACTGCTGGCATTGCGGGAAGAGGTGTGAGAATCGAGGATATTAGGAGACTATATGATTCCTTTTTAGAACAGCAGATTAAAACAGAAAGTTCCAATTTATCATACTGGGATGTAACTTATAATGGTTTACTTAAACTGGAGAACATTTTTAATGAAGCCTCTGAGGTTGCTCTTAGTAATACGATAAATGAATTTTTTAATGCCTGGCAGGAATTAAGTCAGAATCCCGCTGGAACTACAGAAAGAGATTTATTAATTGATAAAGCCCAATATCTAACAAAAAGAATAACTGCTGACTACCGCTCCCTTATGAATGAGCGGAATGAACTCTATGTAGATTCTCAAAATTTAGTAAATCAGATAAACAGCTATCTTGACAAAATAAATGAACTAAATGAAAAAATTGCAGCAAGTCCTGGTGCTCTCGATATGAAAGACCAAAGGGATATTCTCGTAAAACAATTGAATGACATTGTTCAGATTAATTATTTTGAGGATAACGTAGGAAGATACACAATACTTCTTGGAGGTATGCCTCTCATAGATGCTGGCAGAGTTTATCATCTGAATGTGGGACTTGATAACAATCAGAATCTAAAGTTCAATGTGGAAACGGCATCGGGATTAGTTGATGTAACCTCACGTATTCAAGGGGGAAAACTTAAAGCTAACATAGATTTAAGAGATGA
>CAZYLC010000043.1:0-5684 GCA_964648755.1 uncultured Thermodesulfovibrio sp. | reverse complement strand
GCTTAACATGTTTGTTTTTGACCTCACAGAGGCTATAAATGCACAGCATCGACAGGGATACGGGCTTGATGGTTCAACAGGTAATAATTTCTTCAATCCACTGTACGAATTGAATGTAACAGGTGGTTCGATTGGTAATTATATTTTTAAAATTAGCAATACAAATCAGAATACCTATCATCAATATATAGTTCAATATGATGGAACAAATTGGACTGTAATTGATAACAGCACAATTCCTCCAACCTCAATAACTCCTTCGGTGACTACTTTAACTGACGGATACAGATTAAGCTTTAACGGGCTTGATTTAACTATAAACAATACATCATCAACTTTTGATTTTACTTTTCAAATTAGACCTAATACAGCATTATATTTTGATGTTGCCATAGAGGATACTCAAAGAATTGCAGCAGCTGGCCAAGACCCCACAGGTCCAAATAGTGGTGTGATGGATAATGAAAATGCAAGGGCAATATATTCATTGCTAAATTCACAGATAATAGGCAATTCAACTCCCATAGATTATTATAGAGGAATTGTTTCGGAAATTGGCGTTTTTTCAAATAGTGCAAAGGTTCAAAAAACTTTTCAAGAATCCTTAGTTCAGGAACTACAAAACAGAAGGCAAGATTTATCAGGAATAAGCCTTGATGAAGAAGCAATCAATCTTGTAAAGTACCAAAAAATGTATGAAGCATCTGCCAGAGTAATCAGAGTTGCCGATGAACTTTTAACAACACTTTTTGATATGGTGAGGTAAATATGAAAGTAACAACAAGCTTTTTCTATCAAACATTTTTTAATGATCTTAATAAACAGATTGAGGCTATGTACAAAAACCAAAGGCAACTTACAACTGGTAAAAGAGTGCTTTTACCAAGTGATGACCCTATTGCTATATCAAGAATAACTAAATATAGAGCAGAACTGGCTTCTCTTGGAGAGTATTCAAGGGTAATTGATACTGCTAAAATATATAACTCCTCAATTGAAACAGCTATTAACGATTTAAAAAATATGGTGACAAAAGCAAAACAGATTGCTGTTCAAGGTTCAACAGATACTCTCTCAGCCACAGATAGGCTTGCTTTAGCAAGAGAGATTGAGACTCTTATACAAAGAAGCATAGATACCATAAATACTAAGGTATCAAATAGATATATCTTCGCAGGATTTAAAGCTGACATTCCACCTGTAGATGAATCAACAGGAATTTACCAATCTGATACAAATCTGCAAAAAGTAGATATAAACTCCTTTCTTGATGTAGCTGTAAATCTTCCTGCGACAGAGTTTTTTACATATAGAGGTTCTGTAAACCAAGTTTTTACCCCTTACAATCAAAATGATATAGGCTCTTTGCACGATGTAGACCCTATGTCTGCCCTTCTCATGCCTAAACCTACAGGTGGAGCAATAACTGATCCAACAACAATTTTTACAACAAATGGAGGAATGCTCACTATAAAATTTGGACAAAAAAATGAGGTCACACTATCAATTCCAGCAAATGCTTCTTTAAATGATATAAGAGATGCCATCAATAATGATCCTCAAGCCTCTCAATATGTTAAAGCGTGGGTTGTAAATTATGGCACGACTGCCGATCCCGATTACAGACTTGTAATAAATAGTGTGCCTAATGGAAAGTCTGACCAGATTAGAGTATCTGTAAACTCAACTGATGCTGCAAATACAGGGCTTAATCTTCTATCTTATGACCCTACATCTTCCTCTTCAAGGATGACGCTCGAAGAAAACATAAATGGATATAATTATATAACAGACCCGACAGACCCTAACTATTACAGTTTTAACAATAACTATCTAAATGAAAATTATTATTTAAGGGCATTATATTTCCTTAAAGTTGCCCTTGAAAATAATGATCAGGGCAGAATTCAGAAGGCTGTCGGATACATGGATCAGATTGCAGATAAACTCTACAGACAACAATCAGTAATTGGTGCAAGATTGAATAAAATAGAAAATATAACCGATTATAATCTTGAAATAGAGACAAATACAAAACAGAATCTATCAAATGACCAAGACGCAGATGCTGTTAAGGTTATCTCCGAGCTCAACCAGAGAATGGCAGTATTGCAGGCATTGAGAACAACTTTTACTGATTTTTTCCGTAGTAATCTCTTTGACTTTCTGAGGTAAAAGTGTTAGTCCTTACAAGAAGGACAGGGCAATCTATAAGAGTCGGAGATGATATAGTTATTAAAATAGTAGATATTGATGGTTCTCAGGTAAAAATCGGGATAGAAGCACCGAAGGGTATTTTAATTTTCAGAGAGGAACTTTACGAAAAACTTAGGGAAAGTAATATAGAGGCATTAAAGACAGCAAAAGACCTAAATGTTGATGATCTAATTTCCCCAATATCTCCTTTGGAGTCAGTAAATAGCAAAGAATGGCAAAATAAAGGAGAACAGAAATGATAACCATTAAGACAGAACGTTTTGGAGAACTTCAGATTGATGAGAACGAAATCATTGAATTTCCTTTGGGTATCCCTGGAATTCCTTTCACAAGATTTATTATAAAGGACCTTATAGACCCGGTAAAGTGGCTTATTGCCGTTGATGACCCAGAGATTGCCCTGCTTATTATATCCCCCTTTAAATATTTCCCTACCTACGGATTTGAACTAAGCGAAGAGATAGTCTCTGTTATTGAGGCAAAAAATGAGGAGGAGATAGAAACCTATGTGGCACTTCTAAAATACAATGACGGTGTAGCGGCAAATTTGAAATCACCTTTTGTAATAAATAGAAACAAAAAATTAGGTGTTCAGATTCTTCTTGAAGAAGATAGATACACTTTTAAAGAACCTATAAAAAAATAAAAGTATAAAGGAATTGAAAGGTTTTTTTGAATATTATGATACTAATTTTAAATAATAAAACAAAGACTTTGTAGCATATTAGAAGGCATTTTTTTCTTCAAAAAAGCTATAATAAATATATCTCCATGGATAAGAAGGATAAAATAGAAGAAATTTTTTCAAAAACTATTGATATATCTCCCCATATGCAGGTTGCAATTAAGGTTATAAATTTATTAAGAAATGATTATGTTTCAATTGAGGAGATTGATGAGTTTTTATCTCGAGATAAAGTTTTTACAGCAAGATTTCTAAAAATAGCTAACTCTCCCTATTACGGAATGAGAAAAAAAATTAAGACAGTAAAAGATGCCTTGATTTTAATTGGGCTTGATACTGCAAAGGCTTTAATCTTTGCAACCTCTACAAGATATTTGTATAAAAATTTTGGAAGTTTTGAACAAAAGCTTTGGGAACACAGTTTAGGAGTAGGTATATGTGCAAGTTTTCTTTCTGTTACCACGGGTTTTGTCGTCCCAGAATTAGGATTAGCGTGCGGAATTCTTCATGATTTGGGGAAAATTTTTATTTATAATGCTAAAAGCGACATTTATCCAAGAATCTATGAAGAATTAGTAAGAACTAAAAAATCCTCAGTAGAATTGGAAGATGAAATTTTAGGTTTTAATCATACAGACGTAGGAGCCTTTGTAGCAGAAAAATGGAACTATCCAGATGAAATAAAAAAGGCTATTCAATATCATCATACCTTTCCTTATCCTAATCCAGAAGAAAGGCTATACAAAGACATTTGTAATATTATAGTTTTATCAGATCAAATATGTTTGGATTTAGGAGTCGGATTTAAAAGAGATATTCCTTCAATTATAAATTATGCATCTATAGACTTAGATGAGAATTCTCTAAATGATTTGAAAAAACTGTTTTTAAATCAATTTAATGAACAGAAGAAGTTTTTACTTGAATAACTATAAAGTTTTATAAGTCATTTCTTTAATTGACATTAATTAAAATTAATTTTTTGGGAAGTTTTTTGCAATAGTCTGATCATATCCGTAAAGGTCCTCAAAAAAATAGAGTTTAGAATCTCTAACGAGAGTTGTAAAATATAAAATATACACGGGAATTGGATTCTTTAGGTTAATATAGAAGGTTTTTTCACTATTTAATGCTTCCTTTATCTTACTATCATCCCAGTTTTTAGTGTTGTTGTTTCCAATCAATAATAAAGCAAGAGGAAAGGCTCTTTCTAATCTTATACATCCTGAACTAAAAGCCCTTTTATTCCGTGTGAAAAGTTTTTTATCAGGCGTATCGTGGAGATAGACATCAAAATTATTTGGCATATGAAACTTTATCTGACCCAAGGCATTACTCTTACCTGACTTTTGGACTAATCTGAAATTAAAATTTTTCTCATCCACATTACTCCAGTTCACAGAAGATGAATTAATTTCCTCACCATCTAAGTAAACTTTTATATTCTCTCTTGTCAGATAATCGGGATTTTTATTTAGTCTTGGCAGTATATCTTTCACAGCTATTTTATGTGGTATATACCAATCGGGATTTATAATTATCTTGGTTACTTTGCTAAAAAGTAAAGGTGTGGGTCTAAAGTCATCCCTGTAGTTTTTACCAACTATTATACGACTTTGTAAGAGTATATGACTTTTATCATAGAGATTAAGCTCAAATGATGGGATATTTATCCATAAAAATTTTTCACCGAAACTTTCAGGAAGCCACCGGTATTTCTCAAGATTTAACTTTATCTTTAATATTCTTTCTTGGGGTGATAAATTTAAGGCTTGTATTGTGTTTCTTCCTATCACAGCATCTGCTTCTATGTTGTGCAATTGCTGAAATTTTATTACTGCTTCCTTTAATTTTTCATCGAATAATATGGATTCTGAATAAATATCAAGATATCCAAGAAGATATAGCCTCTTTCTTATTAATGGTACAGATGGATGTGATTCCCCTGGTTTTATCTTTCCTTTTATCTCTATTCTATTCCATTTTTCTTTGTCCAATAAGGCATAGTACTTTAATAAATGTTCTCTTAAAAGTCTATAATTTTCATATTTTGGAGAAAGCTTGTCAAAGAGTGTTGATAAATTATCCTGTTTAATCAATTCTGCAAGAGTCTGTATTACCTTGTCTTCTTTTTTAGGGAAATCCCATTTTTCAAAAACCTTAACTGGATTTATAAACCCATAATAAGAATGGTAAGAAAGTTTTATTAGAGCGTTCGTAAGTTTTAATTCATTGTCAGTGATTGACCTGGAAAGATCGATTCTATAATAAGAAGGTTCTAGTCCCTCAAATTTTGATTTTTCAATGAGCCTCTTAAATTCATCTATTCTTTTTTCATTCCATACTGGCTGAAAGTCTATAAGTTTATATAGAGCTATAATTTTTTCACAAGACAAGACCGCAGGACTACACTTTTTAAGAGAATTCTCAATAGCTTCAGAGGCAAAAGTTTTATTTGAAAAAGTAGACAAAAATAAGAATTGAAACACAATAAGAAGTATCAAAAAAAATTTATTACTCATATGAAATTTTTTTGTATTTAATCTTATGCTCATCTTTCCTTTAATTACTTATTATAAAATAAGCTAACTTTTGTAAATGAATTAATTTTGAAAAGAATAAAGGAGAACCCTTTTCATTCAATCTTGAGATAATCAATTTAATTACTTAAATCAACCTTAATAACAATTTGTTTGCAGTAGGTAGGAGTTAGGAGCTTTTTATTTACGGGGTGGACGGGACTTGAACCCGCGGCCTCTTGCGTGACAGGCAAGCGTTCTAA
>CAZYLC010000042.1:0-12331 GCA_964648755.1 uncultured Thermodesulfovibrio sp. | reverse complement strand
AAGTTTTCCTTCAATTTTTCTGTAATATTTCACACTTTCATCGATAAACTTCTTTACCTCTGCTGCCATAGTGCCAAAGTAGTTTGGTGAGCCAATAATGTATCCATCATACTGAGGCAAACTGTCAATGTTTACCTTATCAACGGTCATAAGGTCAACGGAAATGCCTTTTTTTGAAAGCCCTTCAGCGAGCATTTTTGCCATTTTCTCTGTGTTACCTGTTCTTGAATAATAGGCTACTAAAACTTTTTTCATCTCACACCTCCAATTTCATGATTTTAAAATTTTAACAGATTAGACTAAAGTTTGAATAACTATTTCTTTGCTCTATAGGTCAGCTTGAAATTATAATCTGCAAAGGCATCCTTTTTCTTTATAAAAAGCCAGTTATCACCGCTACCTTTAAGCTTAAGTAATACAAATTTACCCTTAAGTATCTCTCCCTTTATATCTACTTCCCATTGTCCTTCCTCAATAGAGCCCTTTACAGTGTTGTATTCTCCCTTATCCCAGATGTAAACTTTTCCAGCTCCATAGTGTCCTTCTGGAATTATCCCCTCAAAATATCCGTAATCAAGGGGATGGTCTTCTACCATTATGGCAAGTCTTTTGTCCTGGGGATTCATTGAAGGACCCTTAGGAATTGCCCAGGATTTTAGAACTCCGTCTCTTTCAAGTCTGAGGTCAAAATGTAATTGCCTTGCATGATGCTCATGGACGACAAAGTAAGGCATCTTTTTCTCCTTCCTTAAGCTTTTTGGCAAAAATTCTCTTAATCAACATGGTTGCATAGCTACCTCTTGGAAGGGAAAACTGTAAAAAAAGCTTTCTCTTCCCCTCATAAACCTCGTCATCCTCTGTCTCATACTCAAAATTCTCTGGTATGACCAAAACGTTTCTGTCTACTGATTTAAAAAAAGCCTGCCTTAGCTTTCTTAGATTAAACATTGACAGCTTTACTCCCCTCTCATTGAGTATCTCATGATAGAACTTCTCTACTATTTTATCAGGCATTTTTGCCTTTGAAGAAGCAGTTGGAATAATTAAGTCTCTCAGATACTTCAAACTTTTCTCATCTATCTTATCAAAAAAAACATAATCTCCAGCTACTCCACGATGAATTAACATGCTATCCTCATTAAAAATAGACAGAAGAAGTCTTCTCACTGTTTCATTCCATAGAAAACTCTGATAGGCAGCAAAAAACATTGACATGTCTTCTTTAGAGATTTTTCGTAAAATATTTAAGTAAGCCTTAGAATTTCCAATAAGAAGGTTAAAAGCAATTTTTTCCATCTGAGTCTTAGCCACTTTGAGACACTCTTCCCAATTCCCCCAGTTTTCAAAAATAAGCCTTTTTCTTTTCTTTGCCTCCTTCTTATCTTCCGGATAAACATGGGTTAGATAAATTTTAAGTGCACCATTGTAATGCTCTTTTATTATTTTCTCTCCAATAAATCCCTGATTTGGGTCATAGCTTCCGAATCTTTGGTCATCAAAATAGTTAATAAAACCTATCCTTTTAATATTCTCCAAGGGAGTAAAAAGAAACTCCTCAGCTTCTTTCGATATTGACCTTATAACAATTGAAAAATAATTTCCCTCAATGTGTCTGGGCTGCATCGGCTCATCGGAAAATCCAATTAGCTTGAGGGAGAAATTATCCTCCCTAATGTGAAGTTTTTTAGGAGGATTCTTTATCGTTATGAACTGTTCTGTAAGGGCATGTCTGTCCTTTTTCCCTCCATAGGTGATATTCTCAAAGGGAATGGAAAATCTCTTTGCAATTCTCTTGATCAAGTCAACTGTATTCCACCCTCTTTTTTTAAGTTTGAAAACTCCAAACTCTCCCCTATCACTTATTGGTAGAAATATTATCTCTCTTACCTGAAAATCCTCTGGTTTAACCTTAACTTTGTAATTCAAAATATCTCCCTTTAATTCTTTTTTAAATTGAAAACTTCTTTTCTAAAAAACCATAGGTATATGAAAACAAAAAGAATATTTGAGGTGAAAATATAGTTCAAGTAATGACTGACTCCGGTAAAGTTAAAAATTACAAAACCTGTATAAAAACATAATAGATGAAGATATATAAGAAGAAATCCCCTCTCTATGGCGGTTGCAATGCCTATAAAAACAATTGCAAATAGTAATGGCAGTACTGCTAAAAAATAGTATGGCAGAAACTGAAAAGCAGGTTCAAATTTTGTTCCAAAGAGCAGTAAAAAGAGAGGTTTACCCATAAAAAATACAAAAATTTGTGCTCCCAACTCAGCAATACCTATTAATCCAACCATTTGAAGAATGAATTTTTTAAGATTAGGCGTTCCCTTTGCTCCGATGAACTTGGGGAAATAGACTCCTAAAAAAGTAAGAGTAAGCCATACAAGAACCTTTCCAACTATTGAGACTGAAGCAAAAAGTCCTGCTGTGTATTCATCAAATATTCTCCTTATAAAAATATCATCTGCATATACAAAAAAACCTGAAGGTGATACATAAAGGGCGATTTTTATCACTTTTTTTATGCTGAGTTTAGCTTTACTCCCCTTTATGCCACCATTTCTCCATAGGAGAAAAAATAAAACAAAAAAAATACCAACAGCCGATGAAAAAATAACTCCACCTACACCATAGCTCAGGTATAATACTATAATTGCAACTACAAGTCTTATTGTGAGATCCATTGCATTACAGAGAGCAAAGAGGGGAAATTTTCCAATTGACTGAAGAAAACTTCTCTCCACTGCAATCATAAACATCCCAAGCCATACAAGGGCAATTATGAAAAAGTAATAAGAATGCCTTACATGAAGAAAATCTCTAAGAATGGGAGATAGAATTGATACACTTAAAGCAAAAATAATACCCAATACAGCACCCATTAAACGCAAAGACCTTAAATACTCGTATCTTCTATCAAAGTTTTCAACTATAGTCTTTATGCTCACAGTTCCTAAGAGTGCTGTAATGTTTCCTACTGTAAGCATAAAGGAATAAAGAACCATAAACTCTCCATATCCTACAGGTCCTAAACTTCGACTTACAACGGAGTGAAAAACATAGCCAAGAATATTTACATAGACAAAAGCAAGAGTAACAGAGGAGATATCTTTGAACACTAACTATTCTCCAAAACACTAAGTAAATATCTCTCATACTCCTCGGAAATTTTATCCCATGTAAACTGAGCTGCATATTGTCTGCCCCTATTGCCCATTTCATCAATTAAACTTTCATTATCCAAAAGATAATTGATTGCCTGCTTGAGGGATTCTAAATCCTCAGAGCGAAAACTTATGCCAAAGCCATTCTTTGTTACATATCTTAATTCAGGAATATCGCTAACAATAAGAGGCTTACCCAATGAAGCTGCTTCGAGAGCAACAATGCCTTGCCCTTCAAATCTGGATGGCATAAGTAGCAATTTAGCATTAGAGATAAAGGATATTTTTTCTGACTCTGATAAATAACCAATGTAGTCAATTTTACTGGTAAGATCCAGATTTTTTATCATTTCTTTAAGTTTTGAAACATCCTTTCCTTTTCCAGCAATCAGAACTTTGAGTTTTAATTCTTTAATTGCTCTAAGAAGAAGATCTAAACCTTTATTATAAATATCAATCCTTCCAATGAATCCTAAATAACTTCCAATTTTCTTTTCTGTACTGATAAGAACTTCAGAAATTCCATTGGGAATTATTTTAGCATTTAAATCAAATTTACACATGGTTTCTTCGGAAACAGCAATTACGTTGTTAAATTTTTTCGGATAAAATTTTTCTATTAAATAAAAGGGTAGTCCTGCAAGAAAATATTTCTTTAAAATATTAATCCCTTCTTTATGATGAATATGAAGAATTGTTTTTTTATGAAAAAACTTAGTAAAAACAGGATTCCATGGAGCAAAATCTTCAATGACTATGTCATACTCTTTTCCATGTCTTTTTAAAAATTTCATAGCCTCATAGGCATATGAAAACACACTAATTATGTAATTTATACTACTTCCGACAAATTTAAACCTGATCCCCTCTTTTTCATGATCTTCCCCATCGGGATAGTTACCTGAAACTACTGTTATCTCATAACCCTTCTTAGCAAGCCTTCTGTTTATCTCAAAACACCTAACTGCACCACCCCCTCCAACCCAGGGATTGTTTATATGGTCATAAATAAGATGAAGGATTTTCATAATCTCACATTTTTGATGCTAATTCCTTAAAAAGCTCTTCGAATTTTGCAACTATTACTTCTTTTTTTAATAAATCCATTATCTTTTTACCTTCCTCTGAGAATTTTTTCATTTCTTCATATTTTTTTGTTGCGTATTCAATTGCTTCTTTAATTAATATTGGATCTCCAGGTTTAATTAGAAAGCCTGTTTTTTTATGTTCAATTATCTCAGGTATTCCATCAACATCTGTTGCGATAATTGGAGTTTCACAAGCTAATGCCTCAATAATAACATTAGGTATCCCCTCACTAAAAGAAGGTAAAATAAATAAATCAGAGGCTTTGATATAACAAATTGGATTATCCAGATATCCCAGAAACTCTATTCTTTTATCATCTTTTGTTATTTTCTTTAAATTTTCCTCTAATTCTCCTCTACCAACTATTAAGAGTCTTAGTTTATCATTTTCTATCATTTTAAATGCTTCAACAAGTAAATCAACTCCCTTACGTTTAACCAAGCTTCCTACAAAGACAATATAAAATAGATCTTCACCGAAATTCAGGCTTTTTCTTAATTCTTTTTTTGGTAATAGTTGTACGATTTTCTCTAAACTAAATATGTTATAAATCACAGTGTAGTTTTTATTATTTATCCATTTATTTTTTTCTGCCAAATTGTACGAATTAAAAATGACTTTATCAGTCCTTTTGTAGACAAATTTAAGAAATAATTTTTTTAGCCATCCAAAATTAACCTCTTTAGAGTAAATATACTCAAGATTTCCCCGAATACCAGCAATATGTGAAGTTTTCATTGTTATCATTGCCAACGAAGTTAAAAAAGTTGAATATTCAAGCCATGATACAACCACATCTGGCTTAAGCTTTTTTATTGTTTTTATCAGATTTATAAGAGTCTTAATCGTTTTTCTAACTCTCGCTCCAGAGAAGCCAAATACCCTTATGTCATCCTTTAGATTTTTAAGTCTTACACCGCCACCTTCTGTTAAAAAAAGGTTCAACTCAAACTGTTCTCTGTTCATAGTATTTAAGAGCTCCACAAGTTGATACTCAGCTCCTCCACCTCCAAGATGGTCAATTACAAAAAGAATCTTTATTTTATCCATTTATCATACCACTGTTTAAAAATATAAATAGCAAATAGTTTATTCCATAAATTTGCCTTATCTTTTTGTTGCAAATCTATCAAAATGTTTATAAATTTTTCATTCAAAAATTCAAATTTAGGCATCTCTTCCAATTTTTTTATAAGATTGCTTTTAATTAAAAAATCTTCGGGAATATCAAATCCCTGCTTTCTATCCACAGGAAAATTAGAAGGAAACTTGGATTTAGCAATCTTCTTCAAAATGTACTTTGTTTTATTCTCTTTTAATTTTAAGTCACCGCTAATATGTTTATATGAAAATTCTATTAATTCCTTATTCAAAAAGGGAGTTCTTACCTCAAGAGAGTTCATCATGCTTGCTCTGTCTACTTTAACAAGAATCTGTTGTAAATTAACATGATAATCAGCAAAAGACATTTTGTTTATAAAATCTCCTTTGTAGTTTTCCATTAAACTATACTTAAATGAATTAGGTTCTTCAAAATTACTTACATAGGGAAGTAACTTTTTTCGTTCCTGATTCTTAAAAACCTGAGTCTGATATATGTAACACTCATATCCACCTCTACCAATACTCATTAGAGTATTCTTTCCAAAACATCCATCAGGGAGTAAGCTACCAAAAAAAGAGAATATTTTGCAAAAAAAGCACGGAACATAACTAGATATTTTATTGCATATTATTGATGATAGATAGTGTATATAGCCTCCAAATAATTCGTCTCCTCCATCACCAGATAGAGCAACAGTTAGATAATTTTTTACATATTTACAAAGGTAATAGGTGGGAATAAGAGAAGAATCGTATATTGGTTCATCGAGAATATCTGTAATCTCTTCAAGAACTTTTTCAAAATCTGGCTTGATTATAATTTCTGTATGGTCAGTCTCCAAATAATTTGCTACAATTTTTGCATATTCTATTTCATTTTTCCTACTTCCTTCAAATCCTACTGTAAATGTTTTAAGACTCTTTGTTCCTGATTCTCTCATGAAATTGACGGTTAAACTTGAATCTATACCTCCACTTAAAAAAGCTCCGAGAGGAACATCACTTATCATTCTTCTTTTTACTGATTTTTTTAGGATTTCACATACAAAGTTAATAACTTCATCTTCAGAGAGAGTTTTTGCAAAAAAAGGTATATCCCAATAAGATCTTAAGACAGTATCCATTAAGTCCAAATCAAAAATCAACATATGTGCCGGCGGTAGTTTATGGATATTTGAAAAAAAGCTCATGTCATAGGGAAGATAACCAAAAGAAAAATAAATATTAAGCCTTTCATAGTTAAATTTTGCATTAATTTTTTGTATTAATATTTGTTTAAGTTCCGACGAAAAAATGAAATTTTTACCATCAAAGAAATAAAAAAGAGGTTTTTCACCTGCAATGTCTCTGGCAAGAATAAGTTTTCTATGTTCAATGTCTAACAAACCAAAGGCAAACATACCATCAAACTTTTTAACAAAATCAAACCCATATTCTATATAGGATTTAAGTATTACTTCCGTATCTGATTTTGAAAAAAATTTGTAACCTTTTTTTATAAGTTCTTCTTTTATTTCTAAATGGTTATAAATCTCTCCATTAAAAACAATCCAAATTTTTTCATCTTCTGTTGGCATAGGTTGATTTGCTACTGGACTTAAATCAATTATGGCAAGCCTATTATGTCCTAATGAGCAATTTAAACTATCAAAGTAAACAAAATTGGAAAAATCAGGTCCTCTATATTTGGTTATTTCTAATGCTCTCTCTGTAGCTTTAATTATACGATTTTTGTCTTCATCTTTTGAATAATATCCAAAAATGCTACACATTAATTTTTCCTTGCAATAATGTAATAACCACTGGCAAAAAGTTTATTATTTTGCTTTTTTCTGAGTATAAAATCAAAATATTTGACATAAAAAAACAAAAATCTTGCTATAATACCAAGCAACTCTGAAATAAAGCGATTATCAGAAAATGACCTAAAAAAGTCATTTATTGCCCAAGAAAGTCCCGAACTACTGCCCATTAGTACTCCGACTTCTTCAATATAAAAATCTTTAAAAAGAATTTTTAATCCTTCCATAGTAAATCTCCAATAATCAGAAGGGTCAAGATGATAACCTTGCATAAAAGGGACACCTGTATAACAATATCCATTTTTCTTAAGAACTCTTTTAAATTCATTAACTGCAATCCAGGGATTTTCAATATGTTCTAAAGTGCCTGTACATATTATTAAGTCTACTGAATTATCTCTAAATGGAAGAAAATGAATATCAGCGAGGACCTTTGTATTGGTTGTATAAAATTTATCAACCGTTATGATTTTTTCAGATATAATTCTGCCACCTGAACCTATATCCAAAATTATACTTCCATTACCGAATTTTTTTATGAAAGAAATTAGATGTTTTTCATTAGGGAGAGTAACCTTAGGTAAGTAATTCCATAAAGAAAATTCAAGATTTTTATAATAAGGCATTAGCCTAAAACCTCTCTTATTGCTTCTTCATATAGTTTAATAATTTTTCTTATATCAAACTTTTCAGCTGTTTTATAGACATTTTTTATCATCCTATTTCTTAAATTTTCATCGGAAATAATTTTTGTCAATGCCTCGGTAAGACCTTTTATATCATCTACTGAGACAAGAATTCCATTTTTTTCATTCTCTATTATCTCTGAGGGACCAAAAGGGCAGTTCGTTGATATTACTGGGCATCCAGATGCCATTGCCTCAACTAAAATATTCGGGAAAGCCTCATAATAGGAAGGCAAAACCAAACAGATTGCTTTCTTCATGTATTTGTAAGGATTTTTCTGAAAATTCATAAAGACAACTCTTTCTGAGATATCCAATTCATTGGTAAGATTTATTAATTTTTCTTTTTCTTGCCCTTCTCCAATTATAAGTAATTTTAAGTTTTCCTCTCCCAACTCTTTAAAAGCTTTAAGAAGAAGAGGGATATTTTTTTGTTTGTGAAGGCGACCAACAAAAAGAATATAGGGATATTTTATATCAATTTTTTCTTCTGAAAGAGCTTTTATTCCATCTAAATCAAAAGGATTAGGGATTACTTTTATATTTTTGTCTTCTATTTTACAAAAGCTAACAAGTTGATTTTTTACACCATGAGAGGGAGTTATTATTAAATTAGCTCTTCTATAAAAAAGTTTGGTCATCAATACCGCAAAATATCTCTTTAAGTTTGGAAAAGTTATATTGATATATTCAATTAAGTTTATACGCTCACTTATTATTCTCTTTTTTGGGGAAAATAAGGATGCTATCAAATTAATAATATTTGATTCCCACATGAAGGAAATGACTAAATCATATTTTTTCTCTAAATCAATCAGATTTTTGGTGGCTAATGGTATGTATTTACCTATTTTTTCACTTCTTACTCCAAGGTCATAAACATTGACATTGTCTTTTAACTCATTGATATAAATAACCTTTTTTCTTAATAAAGCAACATCGCAAAGAAAATCTTCATTACTTATTTGGTTTAAAATTCTAACTAATACCTTTTCAGCTCCTCCACCTTCAAGGGAATTTATAACAAAAAGCATTTTGAATTTATCTCTTCCATCCCACTGCAAAAATCTCTCCTTCTATGAAAATATCTTTTGTAAATCTTGAATGGATAAAAAAATTAATAATATTAAAAATAACCCTTGCTTTAATAGATAATCCCATTATTGGATAGACTTTTACTTTTTCAAATCCTGATACTAAAATAACCTCTTTTAGACTTGGAGGAGTAAACCCTACTTCATGGGTGAATTCTGAAAACCTGCTATTGCCTCCGAATATTGGAGAACCTGCATTGGGTACTTCAATAATTAAAGTTCCTTTATCTGTTAGACTATCGTAAATAAGTTCTAAGATATCTAAAATCTCATCTTTGAATAAATGTTCAAGAACATGAAATAGAACTATTAAGTCAAACTCTTGCGCACAGTTCTTTAAATAGTTAAACATGTCGTCAACAATTATGTAATTCTTCACATCTGACAATGCATGCAAAATTTGAGATTCTGATTTTTCAACTCCCCTTATATGGGAGTATCCCATTTCTTCAAGATACTTCAGGAAAAAACCTTTACCACAGCCAAGTTCAAGAATTGTTGAGTCTTTATCAGAGGGTAAAAACTGTTTATAGTTTAAATCATATAATTTTTTTCTTCTTTCATATTCTTGCTCGTCATTTGGTTGTTCTGAGTATCTTGTTAGAGTTTCTACATATTTCCTGTAAATTTTCTCTCTATATTTTGAAGAATTCATATTCATTTTATGGATATTATCAAAATGTTTCTGATATTTGCAATTTATTATGATGTAATTAATTATTGAAAAAACAATAATTTCAATGTAACTTAATAAAGAATCCTACTAAAATTCAAAAATTTTGTCATACCTCAATACTTTGATTCTAAACCCTTTTTGGGGAAACTAAAAGTGGGGGAATATCTATCCCCCCAATCTCAATCTCCACACCATCAATGCTGCTTCACGGACAATTTTTTTACTCATTTTTGATGAGCCACTTTTACGCTCATAGAATATTATGGGAATTTCTCCTACCCTGAACCCCTTCTTATACGCTCTATAGACCATTTCTATCTGGAAGGCGTATCCATTTGATTTAATACTTTCAAGGTCGATACTTTCAAGCACCTTTCTTCTGTAACAACGATATCCACTTGTTACGTCAGTTAAAAAATCAATCCCTAATATAGTTGTTGCATACTTGTTTGCAAACTTTGAAAGTAAAAGTCTTTTAAAATCCCATCCTACCACGCTTATTGTTCCATGAGTGTATCTTGAACCAATTGCAAGGTCATAACCCTCTTCACACTTCCTAATAAACTTAGGAATATCAGCAGGGTCATGGGATAAGTCAGCATCCATTTCAAAAATATATTGATAATCCCTCTGAAGTGCCCATTTAAAACCTGTTATATATGCTGTTCCAAGCCCAAGCTTTGAGGACCTTTGGATGAGATTAACTCTATTAGCTATCTCCATCCACTGCCCAATCCTATTAGCAGTACCATCTGTTGAATTATCATCAACAAAAAGAATTTCCACATCCTGTTCAAGTACCTTAGGTATAAGTTTTTCAATATTCTTAGCTTCATTATAAGTAGGAAGCACTATCAATGTTTTCATGTAAAAATTATATCATTCAGAGAAAGATAACCTTGTGAAAAAAACATAAAAGCTAATTTTCATATGAAACCCTTTTCCTTTAGGTAGTTAAAAAATTCAGATTTTGTTCTCTCCCAAGAAAAATTTTTAGCCCAATCAATAGATTGTTGAACCATTTTATAATACTCTTCTTTATTCTGCCAAAGATTTATAATAACTTCAGACATTTCTTTATGATTGCTAACAAGTACGCCTGTTGCCCAATTAACAATACTATCCCTCAAACCAGGAACATTATATCCAATTGCTGGAGTTCCAACAGCATTAGCCTGAATTATCACCTGTCCCCATCCCTCTCTTATACTTGGAACAATTAAAAAATGAGATTTTTCTAATATAGAAATTTTTTCTAAATTATCAACATATCCTTTAAAAAATAAACCTTCTTGTTTGACATATTTCATCTTTAAAGTTTCCATTAAAGGACCATCACCTAAAATATTAAGTTTCACATCTGGTATATTTTTTTTTAAAATCAAAAAGGCTTTTATAGCATCCTCTGGATTTTTAGTTTTCTTTAATCTTCCAAGATAAACCAATGATAGAACCTTATTCTTTTGAGGCGGTCGTGAAAGAGGCTCAATATCAAGTCCATTGTGAATAATATGAACATCTTTAATTCCCAGACCTCTTAAGTCCTCAGCTGTTGAGTTTGAAACAGTTATTACAGGCTTTTTTCTATAAAGTCTCAACAAAAACTTTTCAATATGTTTAAATGGAATTCCTAAAATTCCCATTTGGGCAATCCAAAACTTATCATAAAGTTGATGAATAAGTAAAATAGAATTTTTCAGGGAAAAGGTAAAAAATCCAATGCCATTAAATTCATCAATAATTAGGCATTGTCTTCTTTTCATCGCATAAAATAAACCATAAAAATGAGTTGTAAGCTCGTTTCCTTTGCGTAAGAATTTTATACCATCTATGACCTCTTCTTTTTCCGCACCTTTGAACCTTGAGGAAAACCATTCAACACTTTTTCCAGCCTCTGCTAATGCTTGAGCAAGATAATAAGTATAAATCTCTGCTCCACCTTTTTCAGGATGCCTAATACATCTTCTATTGAGAATTAGAACACTTTCAAATTTCATTGCTATATTTTAAAACATAAATAAAATATAAGCAAAAATTGTTAGATGGCTTTGCTTTAAAGGTCTTGACCTACTGAATCATATCCCGCTGACAGTAAAGAACTTTTGTGGAAATAATACCCTTTCAGAAATATTATTTCTGAGGAAATGCGCAATATTGAAATTATTTAAATTTTTCAGTAATATTTCAGTTGATGAAAGTTCTTTTGGTAGAAGATGATAGAAAACTTGGTGAAAGTCTTGAAGAATATTTAAAACTTAATAATATCGATATTTTATGGCTTCAGGATGAAAGGAAACTTAAAAATGTATTGAAGGTATATTCCTTTGATGTTATCGTTCTTGACCTTATCTTAAATTTTTTACGCGGGGAAGATTTAATCTCCCATATAAGAAGTGAAAAAATAAAAACACCAATTCTTGTATTAACAGCAAAAAAAGAATTTTCAAGTAAAGAGGAGTGTTTCCTTCGTGGTGCAGATGACTATCTTACAAAACCATTTGAACCTAAAGAGTTGCTTCTAAGAATTAATACATTAAGCAAAAGAAGACAGATAGACAGCATCGTTCAGATTGGTGACACTGTTATAAATATTGACTCTAAAATAATTTTAAAAAACAATCAGGAAGTCAAGATATCAAAGACCGCATGGGACCTACTAACTCTTCTTGTTAAGAGAAAGGGTGAGATTGTAGACACTGAAACTATATTA
>CAZYLC010000041.1:0-12397 GCA_964648755.1 uncultured Thermodesulfovibrio sp. | reverse complement strand
TAGAGCAACTGCCTTCTAAGCAGTGGGTCAGGGGTTCGAATCCCTTCAGGCGCGTTGGCGGATGTAGCTCAACGGTTAGAGCACTGGACTGTGGCTCCAGGTGCTGCGGGTTCGATTCCCGTCATCCGCCCCATTTAATAATTTTCATATCAGGCTTTTTTGTAAAATCTAATTATATCCTCTACATGTCCCTTTGCCTTTACATTCTTCCAAACTTTTTTAACATATCCCTTTTCATCAATGATATAGGTTGTTCTTATTACTCCCAAAGTTTTTTTACCGTATAAATTTTTTTCTCCATAGGCACCATATTCTTTTATCACTCCTAATTCAGAGTCTGAGAGAAGAGGAAAATTTAGACTGTGCTTTTCCATAAAGTTCTTATGACTTTTTATACTATCAGGACTTATTCCAATTATAAAGGCTTTGTCTGTAAAGAAATCTATTTTATCTTTAAAGTCTTTTGCTTCCATTGTGCAGCCTGGTGTATTGTCCTTAGGATAGAAATAAAGGATAATATCCTTCCCTTTACCAAGAAAATCCTTTAGGCAAAGAGTAATTTCCTCTCCCTTATCATTAATCCCTTTTAAACAGAACTCAGATGCTTTTTCCATTTTATTTCCTCCTTAAGGATTTTAGATAAAATCATTATGTTTAAGCATTATTTTACATATTTTTTGATTATAATTCGAACTAGAAAATTATTAACCCTTTTGACTATTTCCCCTGTAAAAGTATTTAAACTCCTAAAATCCGCCTTGACTTTGAGGGTAATCTTCGTTAACTTGTTGTATTGACAAAAAAAATATAAAAAAGATATCTTAAAACTTCAATGCGCTTTATCTTTAGATATATTGGGGACAGAGTTATAAATTTATGGATTTTTTTAGGAAGGATGTTCATCTTTCTTACGGAAATATTTTTTTATATTTTTATTCCGCCTTTTAGATTTAGAAATTTATTAAGACAAATTAGATTTTTTGGTAACAAGTCTATGATTGTAGTTATTTTTACAGGTGCTTTCAGCGGAATGGTTCTTGCATTGCAGGGATTTTATGCACTCAATAAATTCGGAGCGGAAGCCCTGTTAGGACCTGTAGTTGCCCTTTCACTCATCAGAGAGTTGGGACCTGTTCTGTGTGCATTAATGGTTACAGGAAGGGCAGGCTCAGCAATTACAGCAGAAATTGGAATTATGAAGATTACAGAACAGATAGATGCCCTCACTGTCATGGCAGTTAATCCTATGAAATATGTTGTTGTCCCTAATATTCTTGCAGGAATCATAACTTTTCCTCTCCTTACTGCTATATTTAATGTTGTTGGAATTTATGGTGGATATCTTGTTTCCGTTCACGCGCTTGGGCTTAGTGAAGGAACATATTTTGCCCAGATGGAACTTTATGTTGATATGGAAGATATAAGGATTGGTCTATATAAATCTTTGAGTTTCGGACTTCTCGTAACTTGGATTTGTACCTTCATGGGTTATAATTCAGGTTATGGTGCAAGAGGAGTAAGTAGAGCTACTACAAATGCTGTGGTTCTTTCTTCTGTGGTCATTCTTCTCTGGGATTATATGCTCGGAGCCTTTCTCTTATGATTGAAATAAAAGAACTTTATAAAGCCTTTGGAAAACAAGAGGTTCTAAAGGGAGTAAATCTTAATATTAATGAGGGAGAGGTAACTGCGATTATTGGTAGAAGTGGCGGGGGTAAATCAGTTCTTCTAAAAAACATTGTTGGATTACTTAAGCCAGACAGAGGGAGTATCTTTATAAAAGGTGAGGATATAACAGAACTTAAGGGAAGTAAGCTTGATCAAATAAGAGCTGAAATAGGAGTTGTTTTTCAGGGTGGAGCTCTTTTTGATTCAATGACTGTTTATGAAAATGTTGCCTTCCCTTTAAGGGAAAAAACAAAACTCAATAAAGAGACAATACATGAATCAGTTCTAAATGCTCTTAAAGATGTAGGACTTAAAGGTATGGAATATAAGTATCCAGCAGAACTTAGTGGTGGAATGCGGAAAAGAGTTGCCCTTGCAAGGGCTCTTATTGGGAAACCAAAAATAATACTTTTTGATGAGCCAACCACTGGTCTTGATCCTATCTTAGTTCGTTCCATTCACAAACTCATTCGAGATACACAGAAACAATATGGTTTTACAGGATTAATAATTAGTCATGAAATTCCTGAGATATTCGAAATTTCAGATCGTGTTGCTATGCTTCACGAGGGCAAAATAGTTGAAGTAGGCACTCCTGAGGAAATTCAGAAAAGTGAAAATATTATTGTAAAAAATTTTATAATGGGGATAGAAAATGGAGGTGTAAATGAAGAGAGAAAATCTTGAAATAGTTGTAGGTATATTTGTACTCATAGGAATAATAGCCTTAGGTTATCTTTCCTTTAAGCTCGGTAAGATCGATTTGTTTTCAACGGGATACTATACTTTATATGCAGAATTTGACAAAGTTGGAGGGATTAAAAAGGGATCAGTCATAGAAATCGCTGGAGTTCCTGTTGGCTCTGTTGAAAAGGTTACGATTAATGAAAAGTATCAGGCCTTAGTCGAGATTAAAATTAATAGTTCAATTAAAATCCCTGAAGACTCTATTGCCTCTGTTAGAACCAAAGGACTTATTGGAGAAAAATATATACAGATTACTCCAGGCGGGGCTGAGCAATATTTAGCTCAGGGTGGTAAAATTAGAGAAACAGAGTCGTCAATAGATATAGAGGAGGTGTTGTCTAAATATGTGTTCGGTAAAATTTAAGATTTTTCTTATTCTTTTTGTTTTTTTATTTACAGGATTATGCTACGGAGAGGAGATGGTATCACTTGATCTAAAAGGTTGTATAGAGAGAGTTGTAAGATTCCATCCTGAACTTGGTGAGTATAAAAAAGATATTGAAATTTACAGGGCAAAGCTTAGTCAAGCAGAAAGTGCTGTTTTCCCTCAGATTGAATTAATGGCTATTGGAGGACCTTCGCCTAAAGCTGAAAAGGAAGCCCTCTCACCAGAGATAAAAACTGATGTTAAGTCAACAACAATCAATGGTGTTTTTGGTATGATTACCCTGCAGGCGCTACAACCAATTTACACTTTTGGTAAGATTTCTGGATATAAAACTGCTGCAGAAGGAGGGATAAAAGTCTCCGAGGCAGAGCTCGAGAAAAAACGTTCAGAATTAATTCTGAAAATCAAAGAGCTATACTGGAGTTTAGCTTTGGTTAGAGACTTAAGAGGCCTCGCTACAGAAATTAAGGATGAACTTGAAAAGGCAATAAAGAAAACAGAAGAAGATTTAAAAAAGGATATTCCCTCAGCCGATGAACTTACTCTATATAAACTAAAAACATTTTTAGGTGAGGTAAAAAGAAATTTAAATGAGATTGATAGAAATGAAGCAGTAATAATAGAAGCTATTAAATTTATGACAGGTTTCCCTCTTTCCCAAAGGGTAAACCTTATCACCATTCCTCTTAAATATGAAGAGGCCTATATTAATAAAGATGAGATGATAAACAGAGCATTCAATCTAAGACCCGAAATGATTCAAATAAAAGAAGGTTTAAAGGCAAAAGAAGCACTTATAGATGTAGAAAAAAGCAATTTATATCCACAAATTTTCGCTTTATTGAAAGGCAATCTTTCAGGTGCTACAAATAGGGATAGAATTCATAATCCTTATATCTCAGATCCACTTAACAGTTCCTATATGGCTGCAGTGCTTGGGATGAAATTAAATATGGATTTTGGAATTACTAAGGGCAAAATAAAGGAAGCCCAATTAGAATATGAAAAAATTATTGAAAAGAAAAAACTGGCAGAGCAGGGAATTCCTGTCCAGATTACCAAGGCCTATTTAGAGTATCTTGAAGCTTCTAAAAGCGCAAAGGATATGGAAGAGGCTTACCATAATGCAAAAAAATGGCTTGTAACGGCCGATGCAAATCTTGACATGGGGATTGGAGAGACAAAGGATTTAGCAGATGCCGTATTAGCTTATGCAACTACTAGAGTAAATCATCTAAAGGCTTTGTATAGTCAAAAAATGTCAATGGCGAATTTACTGCAAGTATCAGGACTTGATAAAGATGAAAGGGAGGTTAAGTGATGACTTTTAGGAGGTTTCTAACTTTATTAATAATTGTTCTCTTTTTCAATTCAGGACTTGCTCTTGCTACTCTATCACCAAAGGAGCAGATAAAGACCACCGTTGATAAGGTCTTAAATATACTGAAAGATCCAAAATACAAAGGAAAAGATAATGCTCAAAAGAGAAGGATTGTTCTTAGAAATGAAATAAGCAAAGTTTTTGATTTCGAGGAAATGTCAAAACGTTCTCTGGGTATATACTGGAGAGAAAGAACTCCACAAGAAAAAAAGGAGTTTGTAGATCTTTACAAAGATTTACTTGAAAGGTCCTATATCGGTAAAATTGAATCCTATTCGGATGAAAAAATATTCTATCAAGATGAAAAAATTGAAAATAATAAGTATGCAGAGGTAAAGACTAAGATAATCACCACAGATAAAAAAGAAATCCCTATTGATTATAAACTTTACTTTAATGGGAAAGAATGGAAAGTCTACGATGTGGTTATTGAAGGTGTGAGTCTGGTAAGTAATTATCGTTCCCAATTTAATAAAATAATTCGCAATCAATCCTATCAAGAACTTGTCAAAAGAATGAAAACAAAGCAACAGGAAGAATTATTAAGGGAGAAATAAATGAATACATTAGTATTAATGGAAAAAAATAATGTTATATACGAAGTTATAAAGGATTTGCTTCCTAATATATCCATAAAAAAAGTAACAAACTCTGAAGAATTTTTTATGAATTACAGCAAAATTAATCCTAATTATTTAATTTTAGATGAAAATTTTGGGGATATTAATCCTTTGGACTTTTGCAAGACAATAAGGGAAAAATATTCTCTCCTGTTACCAATTTTATTGGTTTTAAATTTTTACTCCACTACTGATTTAGAGAGGCTTAAAAACTTAGGCATTGATTTTTTAGTGAAACCTTTAAACAAAGAAGAAATCATCAAAAAAATCCAATCTGACTTAAAGCCTGTAGAAGGTTTACCAAAAACAAAAGAACCGGAAGTAGTTGAAAAAGTACAAATTTCTTATGAAGACATAATGGAAAAAATAAAACCCATGGTAAGAGAAGAAATTAGAGCAGAAATTTCTTATATATTAAAACAATTTCTTGAGGTTGTGGAGAAAAGAAATGAATGATAAAGAAAATTCCATATCTGAAACTTATAATCCTGAAAAAATTGAGATTAAACTCTATAATTTTTGGCAAGAAAAGGGATTTTTCAAACCTTCAGTCGATTCTCAAAAGCCTTCCTATTGCATCGTTATTCCTCCACCTAATGTCACTGGTACTCTTCATATGGGACATGCTTTAAATGTAACGTTACAGGATATTCTTATAAGATGGAAAAGAATGCTTGGATATGCTGCTTTATGGCTTCCAGGAACAGATCATGCAGGAATTGCAACGCAGAACGTCGTAGAGAGACAACTGCTTCAGGAAGGAATGGATAGATACACTTTAGGAAGGACCGCTTTTCTTCAGAGGGTTTGGCAATGGAAGGAATCATGTGGTGGAAGAATCATAGATCAACTTAAAAGAATAGGGGCTTCCTGCGATTGGTCACGTCTTCGTTTTACCATGGATGCAGGATTAAGTAAAGCAGTTAAAGAAGTTTTTTTAAGACTTTTTGAGGAAGGATTAATTTATAGAGATTTAAGACTTATTAACTGGTGTCCAAGATGCCATACTGCACTTTCAGACCTTGAGGTGGAACATGAAGAGCTTGATGGAAAACTTTACTATATAAAATATCCCCTTAAGGATTTGCCTGAAAATTACATCACTGTTGCAACTACAAGGCCAGAAACAATGCTCGGAGATACAGCTGTAGCTGTCAACCCTGAAGACAAAAGGTATAAAAATTTCATTGGTAAAACCCTCATACTTCCTCTCATGAAAAGAGAAATCCCTATCATTGCAGATAGCGCTGTTGACATGGAATTCGGAACAGGTGCTGTAAAAGTAACTCCCTCCCATGACTTCAATGATGCTGAGATAGCCCAGAGACATTCTATTCCCTATGCATGCGTTATAGATGAGGAAGGAAGAATGACGGAAGAGGCTGGCATTTACAGGGGATTAGATAGATACGAAGCAAGAAAAAAAATAATAAATGATTTAACTGAACTTGGACTTCTTGAGAAAACAGAGAAACATAAACACGCAGTAGGTCATTGCTATAGATGTAAGACAGTAATAGAACCTTTTCAGACAGTGCAGTGGTATGTGAAAATTAAACCCCTTGCCGAAGAGGCTATAAAGGTTGTTGAAGAAGGAAAGATAAGATTTATTCCAGAAGGTTGGGTTAACAACTACTATGCATGGATGAGAGATATCAAGGATTGGTGTATATCCCGTCAACTTTGGTGGGGACATAGAATTCCTGTATGGTATTGTGCAAAATGTAAAAAAGACAATGGCAAAGAACAGGGTGATGGAATAGAGATTCTATTTTATAAACCTGTAATCCTGAATGGTAAAGAAGTATGGGGTGGTAGTTTCAATGAGTTAAGAACTCTTGGCATTTCAAAAGAAGAAATAGAACAACGAGCTAAAATTATTAAAATTCCCAAGGATATTAAACCAATTACAAGTCGAGAGGAAATAAAAATTTGTCCCTATTGTGGTGGTGAAGAACTTATTCAGGACCCTGATGTTCTGGACACGTGGTTTTCTTCAGCCCTTTGGCCCTTTTCGACTCTGGGATGGCCTGAGGAAACAGAGGATTTGAAGAGATTTTATCCCACAAGTGTTCTTGTAACAGGCTTCGATATAATATTTTTCTGGGTTGCAAGGATGATTATGATGGGAATGAAATTTATGAAGGATGTTCCCTTTAGAGATGTCTACATACACGCTCTTGTAAGAGACTCTAAGGGACAGAAAATGAGCAAATCAAAGGGTAATGTAATAGATCCTCTCGTAATGATAGAAGAATACGGAGCAGATGCCTTTAGATTTACATTAGCTGCCTTTGCTGCTCAAGGCAGAGATATAAAGTTTTCAGAGGAAAGGGTAGAGGGTTACAGACATTTTATAAATAAAATATGGAATGCCATGAAGTTCATTATGGGCTTTGCCAATTTGAGAACAAAGGAAAAAATTACTGTTGAAGAAGCAAAGAGTTTGAAAAATAAATGGATTTTATCAAAACTCTCAGATGCCATCTTTGAGACAAATAGGGCATTGGAAGCCTATAGATTTAACGATGCTGCTGGCGCAGTTTATCAGTTTCTATGGCATGAGTTTTGTGACTGGTATATTGAGCTTTCAAAAGTTGTTTTGTATTCCCAAGAGGAAGATAAAGAAGAAACTGTAAACTGCCTTTTCTTCGTATTCGAAAATATTCTGAAACTCCTTCATCCCTTTATGCCCTATGTGACAGAGGAAATATGGCTCAATGTTCTCAAAAAAGAAGAATCTATAATGATATCTCCTTATCCTACCGCGGATTTAATAGCTAAGGATGAAGAGGCAGTTGAAAAAATGGGTTATATAATTGATGCCGTATCAGGCATAAGAAGTATAAGAGGAGAGTTGAATATTCCACCCTCAGTAAATCTTGAAGCATTTATAAAGACACAAACAGAAGAGGTTAATACCGTTTTAAATGACGGATGTAAGTTTATTTTAAAGCTTGCAAGATTGAGTAGAATTAAGATAGCAAAGGACATCCTCAGAGAAAAGGGTTCTGCCGTAGCTGTAGAAAGGGATTTTGAGATTTATATACCTGTGAAGGATATGATAGACATTGAACAGGAAAAAAGGAGACTGGTAAAGGAACTTGAAAAAACAGCACAGGATATCAAATTTTTAAATAAAAAACTTATGAATGAAGACTTCATAAGAAATGCTCCAAAGGAAGTTGTAGAAAAAGATAAATTAAAATATGAAGAACTTTTAACAAGAAGTGATAAAATAAAAGAGAATCTTAAGGTTCTTGAAGAAATATCTTAGGAGGAAAAAATGGAAGAAAGAATAGAAATTGAAAGCCAGAACATGGATATAGTGGAAGCAGAGTTTATGACAGTAAAACAGAGCACTGTAAGGGCTATTGAAGCAGGTAATGCAGAAATGCAACAGGTATGTGCTTTGAGTGTTGATTCAGAGAAAGCTGAAATTACTCAGGGATTAATAGGATTTATTAAATCCAATGAATTAAATATGAACCAGTGTATAAGCGGTGTTTCTATGGGAGAAAAGGCAGAGATAAATTTCTCTCTATGTCCAATGGCAATTGGAAAAGAAGAAACAAAGGTTAAAAGGTCTGCTGCTGGTGTAGTCATAGGTAATAATGTAGAGGTTAAAAATACAGCAGCCTTTATTGTAGTAGGTAAAAATATTGAAGGTAATGTTACGACACTCTTTGATTGGAAAAGTGCTTTAGCAGTGACAGCAGTTGCCGGAGGAATTTTTGGACTTTTAAGGCTATTTCTTAGAAAATAATGTTCAATCCCCTCGTTGATGAACTATTTAAACTTGCTATTTTAGAGGATGTTGGAAGCGGAGATATAACATCTCAACTAATAGTTTCACAAAGCTCAATCGCTAAGTCTCAAATAATAGGGAAAGAAGATTTTATTCTTGCAGGAATGCCTTTTTTAAAGAGATTTTTCTATATTTTATCTAACTTTTTCAGCCTTCAGGCTAATGATCTGAGTTTTCATAACTACTACAAAGAGGGAGCTCTTATACAAAAGGGTAAAGTCATTGCAGAAATAAAGGGAAATGCAAGACTTCTTCTTGCAGGAGAAAGAATAGCCCTTAACATTCTTCAGAGACTTTCAGGAATTGCCACATTAACAGCAACGTTTGCAAAAAAAACAGAAGGGTTAGATGTAAAAATTCTTGACACAAGAAAAACAACTCCTGGATTGAGATTTATGGAAAAGTATGCAGTACAGGTTGGTGGAGGATTTAATCATCGATTCGCTCTTTATGATGCTATTTTGATAAAAGACAACCATATTAAAGTTGCTGGTTCTGTCAAGGATGCTTTAAATAGGGTTAAGAAGAGTTGCATTCATCAAAAGATTGAGGTGGAAGTAAAAAGCCTTGAAGAACTGGAAGAGGCAATGAAAGTAGGAGCAGATATAGTAATGCTCGACAATATGGATATTGAAAATATGAAAGAGGCTGTAAGATTGGCAAAAGGTAAAGTCCTTCTTGAAGCTTCTGGTGGCGTAAATCTTGACAATGTGAGGGAAATAGCCTTAACAGGTGTGGATTTCATATCTATTGGGGCCTTAACTCATTCTGCAAGGGCTGTGGATATAAGCATGAAAATTAAGGAGGTTTCATGAGTATTACTTATAAAAAAGCTGGAGTTGATATCGATGAAGCAGATAAGTTCATTAATATCATTTCTCCCATGGTTAAGTCCACTTTCCGTAAGGAAGTATTAACTGAAATAGGCCTTTTTGCAGGACTTTTTAAGCTAAACGCAAAAAAATACAAAGAACCTGTTCTTGTAAGCGGAACTGATGGAGTAGGAACAAAACTTAAAATAGCCTTTGAAGCAGACAAGCATGATACAATAGGGATAGACCTTGTTGCCATGTGTGTTAATGACATCTTAACCTTAGGTGCCGAACCTCTTTTCTTTCTTGATTATTTTGCTACAGGAAAACTTAATTCTCAGAAAGCCTCACAAGTGATAAAAGGTATTGTAGAAGGATGCAGACAAGCAGGTTGTGCTTTGATAGGAGGAGAAACAGCAGAGCTACCAGGTTTTTATAAAAAAAATGAATATGATCTCGCAGGTTTTGCAGTAGGGATTGTTGAAAAAAATAAAATTATAGATGGCTCAGAGATAAAGGAAGGTGATGCAATTATTGGAGTGGCATCATCAGGATTACACAGTAATGGCTTTTCCTTGATCAGAAGGGTTCTCTTTGATATAGGTAAATTTAAACTTGATCAGAATATTTCTGAACTTGGTTGCACCCTTGCTGAAGAATTACTCAAACCTACACAGATATATGTAAATGCCTATTTTACCCTTAGAAAAAAGGTCTATATTAAAGGCATGGCACATATTACAGGCGGAGGGATTCCTGGGAATTTACCAAGAATTTTTCATCCTGGTATAACAGCAGTTATTAATAAAAATAGTTGGCAGATTACTCCTATTTTCAATTTAATTCAGAAGATAGGTAAAATAAGTGATAAGGAAATGTTTAGAGTTTTTAATATGGGAATAGGTTATATTTTTGTCATTGAGGGTAATGATACAAAAAAGGCATTAAGCATTCTAAATAAAAAAGGCTATAAGTCTTATCTAATCGGTGAGATTATAAAAGATAAGGGTAAACTAAGGATAAAATGAAAGTATTTCATAGAGAAACAAATTTAGTTGAAATTTTTTCTAAATTCATAGAATCCTATATGGATCCTCTTATTATCTTTGAGCCTGAAAGATATGAAATTCTTTATACAAATGAGAAGGCAAAAGACTTTTTGGAAAATGATTCAGACCTTTCTGTTATTTTCCGAGAGGAGGAGTATTTTAATTTTGTAAAACTTATAAGAGATTGTTACAACATTGAAGAAAAGAGAGTTATTACTTTTGATAAAAAGAACGGTAAAAAAGGCGTTTTACTTTTTAATTTATATCCTATTGCCTGTGGAGATTTTAGAGTTGTTTTATTAACTTTTAAAGATATTACCGAAAAAATTAAAGAAAAAGAGGAAAAACGTAAAAAAAATGCTCAACTTATATTTAAAGATAAATTGAAATCAATAGACCTTGTTACCTCAAGCATATCTCATGAAATAAACAATATCTGTAATTTTATGGTAAATAACCTAAAGATTACCTTCCAGGCTTGGAATGATGTATCTAACCTAATAAGAGAATATGAAGAAGAAAATGGAGAATTTATTATTGGAGGAATCCAATCTTCAGAAATTAATTCAGTTATCCCAAAACTAATGGTGTCTCTTATTGAGGGAATAAATAGAATTTCTGATACAATTGATGATTTTAAAAAGTATATCAAAGAAGGACTTAAATCTGGTTCTTCTCTGATTGATGTTAATGAGACTATAAGAAGAGTTGTAACTATTCTAAATCATCACATATTCATGTATACTGAAAACTTTAATATGAGCCTTCAAGAGTTCTTACCTAAAATAAGGGGTAACATGCAAAAATTAGAGCAGGTAATTATAAATTTACTAACAAATGCTCTCCAGTCATTGCCAGAAAAATATAAGGGTGTCTATATTTCTACGGGAATTGAAGGGGAAAGAGTTTATCTGGAAATAAAAGATGAGGGTGTGGGCATCTCTAAAAATATAATGCCTTTAATATTTGAACCTTTTTTTTCAACCAAGTACGCCACAGGTGGTTCAGGACTTGGTCTTTATTTATCTAAATCCATAATAGATGAATTTGGCGGAGAAATTATAATCGATTCAGAGGAAAATCGGGGTACTAAAATAAAAGTTTACCTACCCTATGAGCCTGAATATGGAAAATTTTAACTACAGTATTGCTATAGTTGATGATGAGAGAGAATCTCTCTATACCTATTCACTTATTTTAAAACAATCAGGAATAAAAGATATTGTTTTGATTGAAGATGCAAGGGAATTACCTGTAATTCTAAAAGAAAGAGCCTTTTCTTTAATTCTACTTGATTTATCAATGCCTCATATTTCAGGTTTTGAACTTCTTAAATTTTTAAATGTAGAGTATCCAGAAATACCTGTAATTATAATTACAGCAATAAAAGAAATAGATTTAGCAGTAGAGTGTATTAAAATGGGAGCCTGTGATTACCTTGTGAAACCTGTTGAAAAAAATAAACTTATTTCTTCCATAAAAAAAGCTTTAGAAATGAACAGACTTAAAGAGGAAATAACAGGACTAAAATACAGGCTTATTGAAGATAAATTGGAGAATGAGACAGCCTTTTCTGAGATTATAACGGTAAATCAGAAGATGCGGGGATTATTTAAATACATAGAGGTAATCTCAAAAACTGACCAACCAGTTTTAATTACGGGAGAGACAGGCACAGGTAAAGAACTCATTGCAAAGGTGATCCATAAAGTTAGTGGTAAAAGGGGGGATTTCATTGCGGTAAATGTGGCAGGACTTGATGATACAATGTTCTCTGATACTCTTTTTGGTCATAAAAAAGGTGCTTTTACAGGAGCTATATCAAGTAGAGAGGGGCTTATTGCAAAGGCTAAAGGGGGAACTCTTTTCCTCGATGAAATAGGCGATCTTACTGAAGCATCTCAAATAAAGCTTCTCAGGGTTT
>CAZYLC010000040.1:1705-12740 GCA_964648755.1 uncultured Thermodesulfovibrio sp. | reverse complement strand
TGTTTCTGAAGGCTGTGCGCCCTTTCCAAGCCAATATTTGACCTTCTCCATATCAAGATTAATTTCTGCTGGGTCTGTCTTTGGATTGTAGGTACCAACAATTTCAATAAAAGGTCCGTTTCTTCTGGCTTTTGCATCAGCAACAACAACTCTGTAGAAAGGTTTTTTCTTTGCTCCCAACCTCATTAGTCTTATTCTAACCAATTTCAACCTCCAATAAAGATTAATCCTATAACTTTTAAATATATTACATTTAGCATAATAAATGCAACTTAAACTTTACATTGCTTTACTATAAAAAAACTATTCTGATATAATTCCTTGAGAATAATGTTAAGTGTATTCTACATAACATTCATGAGCTTGTTACATAAGAGAATTTTTTTTATTCCCCTTCTTTTAATTGTAATCTTACTTGCAGGAACAATTGGTTACATAATCATTGAAGACATGACGTTCATTGATGCCCTATATATGACAGTAATCACCCTCGCAACAGTTGGCTTCAGAGAGGTAAAAGAACTCTCTAAAGAGGGTAAAATTTTTACTATAATTCTTATATTAAGCGGTTTCGGTGTTTTTACATACGCTCTTACAGTAGGCGCAAGAATAATAATCGAAGGAGAAATAAAGGAGGTTTTTAAAAAAAGAAAAATGAGGAAAAAAGTAGATGCATTATTAGACCATTACATTGTATGCGGGTATGGGAGAATGGGAAGTATTATAGTAAAAGAATTATTAGCAAACAAAATGCCTGTTGTTATAATTGAAAAAAATCCTTCAAATTTACCGGAAAATGATAATATTACTTATTTTGCAGGAGATGCAACAAATGACGAAATCTTAAAATTAGCAGGCATTGATAGGGCAAAAGGTCTGATAACCGTTTTACCCTCTGATGCAGAAAATTTATATGTTGTTTTAAGTGCAAGAGAATTAAATAGTAACCTATTCATCGTTGCAAGGGCAGTAGAAAAAGAAGCAGAGCCAAAACTAAAAAGAGCAGGGGCTAATAGAGTTGTATCACCATACTTCATAGGAGGTTTAAGAATTGCCCATACTGTATTAAGACCAAATGTAGTTGATTTTTTAGAATTTGCAACGAGTTCAGAGTATGTGGAAATTCAAATTGAAGAAGTTGATATTGCTCCAAACTCCCCGCTGATTGGGAAATCAATAGCACAAAGTGGTATAGGTAGAGATTTGGGCATAATAATCATTGGAATAAGGAGAGCTGATGGAAGAATGAAATTTAATCCAAACTCTCAAACAATAATCAAAGAGGGAGATACTTTAATTGTATTAGGACAGACAGAAAATCTTTCACGACTTGAAAATCTTGCAAAATAATAAAATATTTATACCCGTCCTACACTAAAATATTTAAATCCTAAATTCCTTACCTTTTCTGGTTCATATATGTTCCTGAAGTCAAAGAAAAATTTATCTTTCATTAGTTTCTTTATCTTAGTTAGATCAAGGTTTCTGAACTGATTCCATTCAGTTACTATAACAATAGCATCTACATCCTTTGCCACAGAGTAAGCATCATGACAATATGCTAAATGAGGGAAAACGTTCTTTGTATTTTCTATTGCCGCAGGGTCAAATGCCTTTATATTCGCTTTTTCCTGAAGAAGCCTATTTATTATAAATAAAGCAGGAGATTCTCTTATATCGTCAGTATTAGGCTTGAAGGAAAGCCCAAGTATGCCTATAGTTTTGTTCTCTAATTTGCCATCAAAGGCATCTATTATCTTTTTTGTTAATCTTTCCTTTCTCCTCAGCAATTTTTACCAATGCTCTTGTATCCTTAGGTAGACAGGAACCACCAAACCCTATGCCTGCATGAAGAAATTTTGGACCAATTCTTCCATCAAGTCCCATAGCTTTTGCAATTGTGTTTATATTTGCTCCAACTGCTTCGCAAAGAGCTGATATCTCATTTATAAATGATATCTTAGTAGCAAGAAAACTATTTGTAGCATATTTAATTAATTCAGCCGTTGGTATATCAGTTATTACAAAGGGAGTTTCAAGTAAATATAAAGGTCTATAGAGATCTTTCATAATTGCTATTGCATGTTCACTTTCTGCTCCGATAATAACTCTATTAGGTCTCATAAAATCGTCAACTGCTGAACCTTCTCTTAGAAACTCGGGATTTGAAACTATGTCAAATTTAATAGATTTCTCTAAATTTTTGTTGATTATTTCCTTTATCTTGAAGCCTGTACCCACAGGAACTGTGCTTTTAGTTACAATTACTTTATAACTGTTCATACTTTTTGCTATTGCTTTAGCAACTTCTTCTACATACTCTAAATTTGCTGAACCGTCACCTCTTGGAGGAGTTCCAACTGCTATAAAAATTACAAGAGAATCCTCAATAGCTTTATCTATATTTGTTGTAAATTTTAATCTACCCTCTTTTATGTTTCTTTTTACTAAATCTTCTAAACCCGGTTCATAGAAAGGAATATGTCCCTTCTTTAGTTTTTCAATTTTACTTTTATCTTTATCTACACAGTTTACAAAAATTCCAAACTCTGCAAAACAAGCTCCTGTAACTAACCCCACATAGCCTGTTCCAATTATTGATATATGCATCTTTCCTCCTCAAGATATTGATTTTTTATTATAACCAAAATCAGACATTTATTTGACATTTAAAACTTGGCTATTTTATTATTTAACTTATGGAACTTACTGTTATAGATCTTATAAAACAAACAGGAATAGTTGTAAAAACAGTTCTTATAATTTTACTTTTATTCTCAATATTTTCTTGGGCAGTTATTTTTTATAAAATCAAAATTTTTAGAAAAATGAAAAATGAAAATGATAGATTTTTCGACCTGTTTATTAGTTCTAAAGGGGCAAAAGATGTTTTTGCTTTATCAAAAAAATTTGAAATTAGTCCTATGGCATCTCTTTTTATGGGAATATTCTCTGAAATAAATGGTAAGCAGGATATTCAAAATAAAAATCCTCTTAATCTTGAAATTATCTCAAAAAAATATTCTTCTGAAGAAGTGGGAAAGATTCAGAGCTATCTCGGATTCCTCGCAACTACCGCCTCTACCACTCCCTTCATCGGACTTTTCGGAACAGTATGGGGAATAATGGATGCCTTCAGACATATTGGTATAAAAGGTTCTGCCTCTTTAGCTGTTGTTGCTCCTGGCATAGCAGAAGCTTTGATCACTACAGCAGCAGGACTATTTGCCGCTATCCCTGCAGTTATAGCTTATAATTATTTCACAAATCAGGCAAATAAATTTATAGCAGAATTACATGATTTTTCTGAAACACTTCTAAAGTATCCATGGCAGGATTAATCCCTCGTAGAAAATCTGTTTTAGCAGAGATCAATGTTGTACCTTTGGTTGATATAATGCTTGTTTTATTAATAATCTTTATGATAACTGCACCTATGCTACAGCAAGGTATTGATGTAAATCTACCAAAGGCAAAAGGAAAAAGCATAGAAGAGGCAGAAAAAATTAATATAGTCCTAACAAAAGAAGGGAAAATTTATGTGAACGATAAAATCTCCAAAATATCGGAGCTCCAAACAATGCTTTCGGCATTTAAAGAATCAAATCCCACTGTATTACTTAAAGCAGATAGAGATGTTCCTTATGGATTGGTTGCAGAAGTCATGGGTGAAATTAAAGCTGCAGGAATAGAAAGAATAGGCATGATAACTGAACCAAAAGAGCTTAGATGACAAAATATATTTATAACTCTATTTTTTTATCAATCTTTATTCACAGTTTAATTTTCTTGCTTTTAATTTTAACTATTCGTAATTCAATTACTAATATTAAAAGCATTACTTATGTAAATTTAATAGAAGAAAAGGGAGTTGTTTCACCTTCAGACTCCACTTCTAATAAAAATTTAAGCAACCTAAAACAACCAATAAAAACTAAAGAGCTACAAACTAAACCAATTGAGAAATCAACATCTTCTCTAAAAGATAATGACAAAATATTAGAGGAAAGAATCTCAGCCTTGCAGGCAAAAAAGAAAATTATGGAAAGTGCAAAAATATCAATATCCAAGTCTAATACTGGACATTTAGATTTCACCAGCACACGACAAAGTATGGAAACCGTGGTATCACAGAGTTATCTATCTCTAATATCAGGATTAATAAAAGAAAAATGGAACTTACCTGAAACGGTTCCCAAAAATCTTGAGGCTATAGTAACAATAAAAATTCTCCCTAATGGGCAAGCAATAATTGAAGGATTTGAGAAAAAATCTGGTAATGCTTTATTTGATTCGTCGGTGATAAGAGCAATTAATAATTCTACACCATTACCTAAACCGAATAAAGAAATCATTGTTGGATTAAGATTTAAACCATGAAAAAAACTATATTTTTAATTTTAGTATCTATACATTTATTATCTTTTGCAAAATTATCTTTTGCAGAAAAAATTTATCTTGACATAACTCAACCAGGAATAAAAAAAATCCATCTTGCTTTAGAAGGTTTTGATAAAATTGATAAAGTATTCAACACAATTAAAGAAGACCTTGAATTTACTGAATATTTTCAAATTTATGGACCTTTTCCTTTGAAAGATGAAAATTTTCAACCCCATTTATGGCAGTCATCTAATGTAGATATTGTGGTGCAAGCCAAGATTACTAATAAAATACAAACAAAATTTTTTACTCTTTCAAGTAATTTACCTTTTTTTACAAAAGAGTATAATTTTCAAAATAATGAACATACAGGACACTTAATAGCTTCTGATATTTATAAATCTTTGACAGGTAAAGAGTCACCCTTTTTCAATCGTATAGTTTTCATAAAGAAATTTAAAGAAACTGCAGGACTCTTTATAAGTAACTGGAACGGGAAAAGTATACATGATACGGGCATCCGAAGAGAGATTATTTCAAGAGCAGTTTTAAAAGGGAATAAAATTTTATATTCTTCACTTCAAGGTAGGTTCTGGCGAATAGAACTCTTTGACCTTTCAACAAAAATAAACAAAGAAATTATAAAAAGCAAAGCATTGCTTCAGTTAGGAGATATGATAGGTGATTCTCAATTTATTTATCTTTATAATGATGGGGATTTATCTGAAATAAAAATAAGCGATATTGCAGGAAGGAGCAAAACTGTATCATCATCTCGTTGGGTAGAGTCTTCCCCTCGCTGGTATGGTTCCCGAATATTTTTTGTTTCCAATAGAGCCGGTTCCCCGCAGATTTACTATACTCAAGAGGGTGGTTCCCCTCAAAGAGTCACATTCCAAGGTCCATATAATACTGAGCCTTCAGTAAGTCCTGACGGCAGTAAACTTGCTTTTTCATCTCTTATTGGAGATTTTCAGATTTATGTTCTTGATTTAGCTACAGGCACGCAAACTCAAATAACAAAAGCAGGCAACAATGAACAACCCTCCTTTTGTCCTGACGGTCACTTTCTTACTATTATGTCTGATCGAAAAGGAAAGAGGGAGATTAATTTAATAAGCTCAAATGGGCTGGTTCAAAAATCTCTAACAACAGGATATTTGCCCTACTGCACGCGATAAGAAATGATTAATTCAGGAATAGACAGATTTGAGAAAATCCTTCCTAAAAGATTTCACAGACTTAGAGCTGGCTTGCTCATCCATCCTGCCTCGGTGAATAGAAAACTTACTCACACAAAGGATATTCTATTGGAAAGCAAAAAGATAAGAATATCAGCTTTATTCGGTCCACAGCATGGAATATTTGGAAACACTCAAGACAACATGATTGAATGGGAAGGATTTATTGATAAAAAAACAAAAATACCTGTTTATAGTCTTTATGGGAAAACAAGGAAGCCAACTCAAGAGATGCTTACTAACATTGATCTTTTCATTATAGACCTTCAAGATATAGGTTCAAGGTATTATACATTCATCTGGACAATGGCTCTTTGTATGGAAGCCTGTAAGGAAAAGGGGATTCCTGTAGTAGTTCTTGACAGAGTAAATCCGATCGGAGGGCATTTAACCGAAGGACCTTTATTAAAGCAAAATTTTAAATCCTTTGTAGGACTCCATCCTTTACCTGTCAGACATGGGATGACAATCGGTGAGCTCGCCTTGTATTTTAAAAATAAATTCTATCAAAAATCTGACCTCACAATAATACCTTTGAAAGGATGGAAGCGGTCTCAATGGTTTGATGAAACAGGTTTACCTTGGATAATGCCATCTCCAAATATGCCAACAATTGACACGGCAACAGTTTACCCTGGCATGTGCTTGTTTGAAGGAACAGTCATAAGTGAAGGAAGAGGAACAACAAGACCATTTGAGATTTTTGGTGCACCCTTTATTCAACCAGAAAAACTTGTGCAGAGGCTTAAAAATTTTAAACTAAAAGGTGTAATTTTTAGACCTCTTTATTTTACTCCAACATTCAATAAATACTCAGGGGAACTATGCGGTGGTGCTCAAATACATGTTATTGATAAAGAAAAGTTTAAACCCGTCAAGACCGCTGTTTCAATTTTGCTTGCCCTACATGAGCTTTATCCAGAAGTTAAACTATGGAGAAAACCTCCCTATGAGTATGAGTTTGAAAAGCTTCCCTTTGACATACTCGCAGGCTCTGATAGATTAAGACAGGATATTGAAAATGGCAATTATCTGAAAGATATTGAGTACTGGTGGAAACAAGAGACAACAGCTTTTGAAAAAATTAGAAAGCAGTATTTGCTTTATGATTGAGAATATCTATAAAGGATGAGCTGGATTGAGCCACTTTAGATATTTTTTGTTAACATCTCTTAACGAGCGAAACGTAAAAAAGTCGCAAATGTCCGAGCCTGAAAGGCGAGTTTTGCGACTGTAGCGGAGCGAGTTTAGAAATGTCAAAAAATGCGAAGCATTTCTCCGAGGCGAAGCCGAAAGAATCAATTATCTCAGAAGCGAGAGACAGCGAATTCTTGACTCAATGCATTAAAGGCTTTATTCTTGCTGCTGGATTTTCAAAGAGACTAAGACCAATTACTGAGCATATTCCAAAACCCTTACTTCCGATTGCAGGAGAGGTTTTATTTGATTATGTTTACAATCTTTTAAAATCCTCAGGCATAGAACAAATAGGGATAAATCTTCACTACAAAGCAGATGAAATTGAAAAATATATAAAAGAAAGAGAAATTCCCCTTTACCTTTTCCATGAAAAAGAAATTCTAAATACTGGGGGAGCTATTTACAATGCAAAGGATTTTCTGAAAGACAGCACTTTCATCGTTCATAACTCTGATATTTACTGGGATGGAAATATAAAAGAGGCGATCAACTTTCATATAGCTTCGGGAAACCACATAACTCTTTTAGTTCATGATTATCTACCTGATAATAAACTAATAATTGATAAAGATGACAATTTTATTGGAATCTATCCTTCAGCCTCTCTTAAATCTCTTGCCTTCACAGGAGTGGCTATATACAACCCTGATGTTTTAGAGCTACTGCCAAAAGGTTCTTCATCAGTCATAGATTTATGGCTCAAAACTAAGGCTCAGGGATTGAAAGTGAAGGTTTTTCCTGTAACATACACTTTTTGGTATGACATCGGCACTCCTAAAGGATACGCCCGTGCAATCTTTGATAAATTAAAAAGAAGTTTTGCTTCCCTCTATGTTCATCCCACATCCACTGGATGTGAACTCATAGAACCTTTTGGAAACATCGTCATTGAAAGAGATGTAAGCATCAAAAAAAAATTCACAGGTAAAAATATTATCATTCTCCCTGAGACAGAGTTTTCACCTGAAACTCCATTGATTTCAGACTACATAGTGGGTAAAGATTTTAAACTATCTATCTTTGAATGGCAGGGTGAAAAAGAGATATTAACTCACGGTGGATCTACAAGAAATTACTTTAGAAAAGATGATAAAGTCTTTTGCCTATGGGATGAGCTAAATCAAGAGTTTGATAAAACTATCACCATTGGAAAGTTTCTAAAACTAAAGGGATTTCCTGTTGCCGATATAATTGATGTAAGAAAGGAACAAAAATTAATCATCTTTGAAGACTTAGGAGACCTAACCCTTTACAGTTGGTTACAATGCAAAAGAAATTGTAAAGAGATACTCGATTTATATAAAAAAATTATTGAACATGTGGTGCATCTTCACTGGAAAGTCTCCTCTGAAGCAAGGGAATTAGAGGGAATTTTGCTAGAGTTTGACTATGACTATTTCAGATGGGAAAGTGAGTATTTCTTGAAGGAATGCGTGGAGGGAGTTTTTGGAGTTAATTTAACAACCCTTGAAAACTCATACATGGCTCAGTTACAGCAAGAACTTCATCTAATTGCAGATAAACTATCAAATGCAAAAAAAGTAATCCTTCACAGAGACTTACAAAGCCAGAATATAATGCTTAAGCCACTCAATTCCTGTCATTCCAGGACACAAAGTACCAGGCGATATTCTCTCGATTATGAAATCTACTTTGTTGACTATCAGTCAGCCCGATTGGGACCAGCTGGATATGACATAGCCTCTTTGCTGTGGGACCCTTATGTAGAGTTAAATGATGAAATAAGAAAAAAGCTCTTGAATTACTACATTGAAAACTCTTTGAGATCTTTTAGTCTAAGTCATTCAGCCTTTATTGAAGAACTCTATTTATGTAGATTGCAAAGACATATGCAAGCACTTGGTGCTTACGGTTTTTTATCCCTAAAGAAAGGCAAAAAAAACTTCCTCAAATTCATTCCCCCTGCATTAAAATTGCTCTTAAAAGATATTGAAGAGAACCCTCTTGAACTGCCGTGTTTAAGAAAGTTCGTAATTAGAGAAATGAAAAATCGCATGAAAGAAATTAATAAAAAATACAATCTATTAAATTAATTTCAAGGCTTTTCACCTCTTTTAAAACATTTTGCTTTTTAGATAAATTTTTATTATAAATTAGCCTATTTTATAATAGAATTTTTCTTAGATAATACTTGAAATTTTATAATTATTAATATATGCGTGATATAAATAAAATACACGATAAATTTTTTAAATATGAGGTTTTTATAACTTGATTGAATATGTGAAAAAAACTTTTTTATATATGGCAGCGAAGGGTATGGATACTGTTGCTTTTAGTGTAGAGTGGCAAATTATGAAAAAGTTACAAACTTTACTAAAGTCCTGAAAGGAGGTTATTTCTATGAGCAAAATAATTTTACCAATTACAGGTCTTTTCATGAGTCTTATATTTGTTTTGATAATTAATACTGGCTTAGTATCGGCATTTGATCCTGCTCCTAATCAAGTGATTCTCTATGAACATAAAGACTACGGAGGTATGTCAATACGTTTTGCGGTTGGTGACCAAATTCCTAATTTAAAAAATGTAAGAATGGGCACCACGAATTGGAACGATAAAGTTTATTCTGTCAAAGTCGTCGCTAACTCAATACTGCTAGCTTGGGAACATGCAAACTATCAAGGTCAGTGCATAGTATTTTTAGGTACAAATGCTGGGGGAGCAGGTAATTATCGCCGTCTTTCAGATTATGGCTTTAATGACAAAATGAGCTCTTTAAAGGTTTATGATAAGTCTACCAACGCCAGATGTCCGTAAATACATAACTTAAAAATCCAAAAAGAAACAAACCTTTGCTGCCATAATGATAGTAATAGAAATCCTTTATACACTTTATTAGTAGAAATTTTATAATTTTTTTAATATATTCAAGATGAATTCAACTATCGCTTTTGCTGATATACCTTCATAATCTAAAAGTTCATCGGGTATACCACTTTTTGGAGTTTTTCTACAAGCAAGACTATAAATTTTATCCGAGCCCACCTCAGATTTTACAGCTTCTCCTATGCCTCCTGGTGGATAATGGTCTTCAACAGTTATTATAGCCTTTGTATCAGATAATGCCTTTTTAAGAGTCTCTACATCCAAGGGCTTTACACTGTAAAGGTCTATCACTCTGATATGTATTCCATTTATCTTTAATTCTTCATATGCTTTTAATGCCTCGTGCAGAGTAATACCTGCTCCTATAACTGTGAATAAATCTCTATCTGAAGCTCTCAAAACTTTTGACCCACCAATTGGAAAATCTTCATCATCGCCGTAAATTACAGGAGTTGCAGAACGGGTTGTTCTTATGTAAACAATTCCATTATGTTTTGCCGCTTCTCTCACAAGTTTTTCTGTTGATATTGCATCGCTTGGATAGAACACCACACTATTTAGAATGCTACGCATCATTGCAATATCCTCAAGTCCCATCTGACTTGGTCCATCTTGCCCAATAGACACACCAGCGTGAGAACCAACAAACTTGATATTTGCCTCACTGTATTGAGCCATCCTTATATGGTCAAAGGCACGGGTAAGAAATGCCGCAAAGGTGGAAACAAAAGGAATTTTTCCTCTCAGTGCAAGTCCCGCTGCCATGCCAACCATGTTCTGCTCTGCCACAAAGCATTCAAAAAATCTTTCAGGATAATATTTTTTAAATATCTCTGCATAGGTAGAGTTGCTAACCTCGGCATCTAAAACCACTATATCAGGAAACTCAGGAAATATCTCAACCAGAGCCTCACCATAGGCACGCCTTGTTGCCACCATTTCACCGATGATGTATCTTCTGCTAAATTCTTTTATTTCAAAGGATTGAGGATTAGGAGATAGGGCTTCAGGCTTTTTTACCGAAACTTTAACTTTCTTAATCTCACCAAGCTCTTTCATGGCTTCCTTAAACTCTGCCTCAGTAAGTGGCACTCCGTGTCTGCCCTCTTTGTCTTCAAGAAAAGATACTCCCTTACCTTTTATTGTTTTTGCAACTATCATGGTAGGGGTGTCACTCCTTAGAGCTTCTTCATAGGCTTTAAAAATCTCATCATAGTTGTGACCATCAATGCAAATTGTTTTCCATCCAAAAGCTGAAATTCTCCTTTCGTAGGCCTCAAGGTCATGGCCATACATGGTCTCACCACGCTGACCAAGCCTGTTTACATCAATTATTCCAATTAGATTGTCAAGCCGATAGT
>CAZYLC010000040.1:0-1605 GCA_964648755.1 uncultured Thermodesulfovibrio sp. | reverse complement strand
ATTTATTGCCATTCCAACTCCGATGGAAAGCCCTTGACCAAGAGAGCCTGTTGCAGCCTCTGAATATGGAAAAGTCCTTACTGGATGACCTTCAAGGGGTGAGCCGAATTTTCTTAAAGTTAAAAGCTCTTCCTCACTAATCTTGCCAGCTACTGTCCAGAGAGAATAAAGAAGAGGTGCTGCATGACCCTTTGAGAATATTAGTCTATCATTGTTTGGAGCATTGGGATTTTCTGCATCAAAATGAAAAAAGCCTCCAAAAAGGAGGCTTACCATGAGTTCTACTGAAGAAAGGCAGGTCGTGGGATGCCCAGAACCTGCCCGAGTTGTTGATTCAAGAATATATAATCTTAAAAGCGTAGATAATTCATGTAAATCTTTCACTTTCTTATATCAGCAGTGTCACTAAGGAGCATTTTTAATAATCTGAGTCTACTTGGGTGTTTAAGCTTTCTTAAGGCTTTTGTTTCTATCTGTCTAACTCTTTCTCTCGTAATTGATAGATATCTTCCAACCTCTTCGAGAGTATGATCTCTATCTTCACCTATACCAAATCTCATCTTAATAACTTTCTCTTCTTTGGGCGTAAGTGTTTTGAGAATTCTCTGAATGTGTTCACTTAACTCTGTCCTTTCTGCCTCAGAAACTGGTGATGGAGAAGTTTTATCTCCAATAAAATCCTCAAGTTCTGTATCTTCATCACCTATGGGAGTCTGTAAACCTATTGGATCTTGAATTGCCCTAAAAACTTCTTCTACCTTTCTTACTGGCACGCTAAGCTTCTCTGCAATCTCCTCATTGCTTGGCTCTCTGCCAAGTTGTTGAGTTAGCTCACGAGAGGCCTTTGTGACTCTATTATAAAATTCCATCATGTGAACAGGCACTCTAATTGTCTTTGTTTGATCAATGAGCGCTCTTGTGATTGCTTGTCTTATCCACCAAGTGGCATAAGTAGAAAATTTAAAGCCTTTCTCATATTTGAACTTATCAACGGCTTTCATTAATCCGATATTGCCTTCTTCAATTAAATCTAGAAGAGGTAATCCTCTTCCCACATAATTTTTTGCTATATTTACTACCAATCTTAAATTTCTTGTAATGAGCTCATTCTTAGTTTCTTCAACAAGGCATTTAGCTTTATAAATCTTATTCCAAATATTTTTTAAATCTTCTATTTTTAAACCTGTTTCATTTTCGATTTTTTTCAATTCAGCATAAACTTCTTTATATAGATTTTCAATATTTTTTACGTTATCTCCTGATTTTTTTGATTCATTTATTTTCTTCTTTAAATCTTTGAGTGAGCCATAATCTTTAATTTTAATTTCTATCTTTTCTATGTCATTTATAAAATTTTCTAACTTAATTAAAGTTCTTGTTAAAGCTTCTTCTGCTTTTTCATCCTCTGTTAAATTTTCAGAGTCTTCTTCTGTATTTATTTCATTTAACATCTTATTGTATAAAGGTAAGTCTAAAACTGTTTCTTTAATAATGCTCTTACCTTCTTGTAATTTTTTAGCTAATTCAACTTCTTCATCTTTAGTTAATATGGGAATATCTCCCATTGAATTAAAATATGCTTGAACCAAATCCTCTACATGTTCT
>CAZYLC010000039.1:2719-13025 GCA_964648755.1 uncultured Thermodesulfovibrio sp. | reverse complement strand
TTATTGATCTTCTCAATGAAAATAACATAACACCAATGGTTACTATTCATCATTTTACACATCCTATCTGGTTTATCACTAAGTATCCCTGGCATAGAAGGAAATCAATAGAAAAATTTAATGAATATGCAGAAAGGATTATTGAGAATATAAGGGGAGTTGACTATTGGATAACTTTTAATGAACCTTATCTTCTCATACTTGGAGGCTACTTAGAGGGTTGCATTCCCCCAGGATATAAAGACTTAAATTTAGCAATCAAGGCTCTAAAAAATATTTTTATTTGTCATAGTAATATTTATGACTTAATCCATCTGACAAATAAAAATGCTATGGTTAGTATTGCCCACAATATGGCTGTTTTTGCACCTTGGGTTAAATGGAATCCCTTCGATAAGATTTTATCAAAAATAGCAAAAAGATTTTATAATCAATCAATAATAGAGGGATTTATAGAGGGTACAATAACTCTTCCCTTACCTTTTAGAAAAAAAATTGAAATAGAGGTACCTATCCAAGGAAAACTCGATTTCTTCGGTATAAATTACTACACAAGAGTTCATATGAGATTTAATCCTTTAAAAAAACTTTTCATAGAATTTAGACATAGAGATATAGATGGACATGGGCTTACTGATATGGGATGGGAAATATATCCAAGGGGGTTAAAAAAAGTCTTAAGATATGCTTCAAAACTTAGTGTTCCCCTAATTATTACGGAAAATGGAATTGCTACAAAGGATGACAATAGAAAAATAAAATACATAAGATCCCATGTTGACATTATTGAAAATGCCATAGCAGAAGGAATAGATGTAAGAGGTTATTTTTACTGGTCTTTAATTGACAATTATGAATGGCTTCATGGGCTTGATGCACGATTTGGACTTTACAGAGTTGATTTTAAAACTTTCAAAAGAACACCTACTAAAGCAGCCCATTTTTATTCATATCTGATTAAGTCAAGGAATTTCATGAATCAGAATGTTAAAAAAACTTTATCTTATACCTAAGGTTTTAAAAATTGTCACTAAATCTTTTAAATTAATCTGCCCTGGAGCAGAAGATTCCCTTAAAGCAGCATAGGTTATTAAAGACCCAAAAATTGGGTTAATAATTCTTGACGGAACACCTCTTTCCCCCATACCTATCACAACAATATTATCTCTCTTATGCTTTAATGTGAAAAGTAAAAGCGTTTCTAAGTCAGAAGAATTCTTAACCATTGTGGCTATCTTGACAATATCTCCTCCCAATCTCTGACCTTTTGTAAATACATCTTCAAGGTCACCGATTGAAGGAGTAGAATCAAACCTATGATAGGAAGTTATCAATATCTTATCCTGTTCTTTTACTAACTGTTTTATTGAGAGGGTGTCTTCAGAAAAAATCTCTAAGTCCACAAAATCAATATAGGGTAAAACTCTCTTGTAAAGTTTTCCTCTATTTTTAAATTCTCTTTTCCCACCTTCTGAGGGATTTCTTATAGTTGCTAAGAGAGGTAAATTAAATTTTTCTTTTGCTTCTTTAAAAATATTTTCAATATTTTCAATATCTTCAAAGAGATCAATTCTTAACTCAATTAAATCTGCCTGTGAAATTTCTTCTTTTTCAACTATGGGAACATCAATGTCCCTTAGAACAACTGCAATGGCAGGAATATTTTTTAAAGCTACTTTCATTAAGTTATTATTACCTTGAGGAATCTCTTCTTTCCAACTTTTATGACATAATCACCAGGTTGAAGTTTTATATCTGTATCAGTTATTACATCATTGTTTATTTTAATCGCCTTTTGGTTAATTAATCTTATTGATTCAGAAGTGCTTTTTGTTATTCCCTTTTCTTTAAGTAGTTTGGGAAGCCATATTCCGCCTTCTTCATAGGGTATTTCAAAGGTTACTATATCTTCAGGAACATCCTTTTGGCGGAATAGCTTTATAAATTTTTCCCTCGCTCTTTCTGCCTCCTGTCTGCCATGATACCTCTCTACAATTTCGAAGGCTAAAGATTCTTTCCCATCTCTTGGATTTATAGAGCCTTTCTCTATACCAGCTTTAAGTTCCTTAAGTTGCTCAATTGAAATATGGCTTAAGAGTTCATAATATTTAATCATAAGTTCATCATTTATTGACATCACTTTGCCAAACATCTCATCAGGTGGTTCATTTATTCCTATATAATTTCCAAGACTTTTTGACATTTTCTGGACGCCATCAAGTCCTTCAAGTAAAGGCATCATTATAACAACCTGGGCTTCCATATCATAAAGTTTCATAAGTTGTCTTCCCATTAGAAGATTAAACTTTTGGTCTGTCCCTCCAAGCTCTATATCGGCTTTAAGATAAACTGAATCGTAAGCTTGCAGAAGGGGGTAGAGAAATTCAAGTATTGTAATTGGTCTACCCTCTGTAAATCTCTTTTTGAAATCTTCTCTTTCAAGCATTCTTGCTACTGTCTCAGCACCAGAGAGTCTACACATATCAAGTGCTGTCATAGAACCAAACCATTCACTGTTAAATCTTATAACTGTCCTTTCAGGATGGAGTATTTTAAAAACCTGTTCTTTATAGGTCTCAGCGTTTTTCAAAACTTCTTCTCTTGTAAGAGGCTTTCTTGTCTCTGTTTTGCCCGAAGGATCACCGATCATTCCGGTGAAATCTCCAATTAAAAAAATAACCTCATGTCCTAAATCTTGAAACTGTCTCATCTTTTCAAGTAAAACTGTATGTCCAAGATGAATATCAGGTGCTGTAGGGTCAAAACCAACTTTTATTCTCAAAGGTTTTTTCTCTTTGTAAGAATTCTCAATCTTCCTTTTAAGGTCTTCCTCAAGAATTATCTCCACAGTGCCTCGTTTAATTATCTCAAGTTGTTTTTCAGGCTTAAGCACCCCACCATCCTCCTCTAAAATGAGTGTTCTCTGTCAGGGAATACTCCCTTTTCCACTTCTTCTTTATACTGTTTTATTGCCTTTAATATGTCATCTCTAATATGGGCATACTTTTTAACGAATTTTGGTGTAAATCTCTCAAAAAGCCCTAATAAATCATGAAGCACTAAAACTTGTCCGTCGCAGTAGGGACCTGCACCAATTCCAATCGTTGGAATTTCAAGACTTTCTGTAATTTCCTTCGCAAGCTCTGATGGAATAACCTCAAGAACAATAGCCACTACCCCAGCATCTTGAAGCATCAAGGCATCCTCTTTTATTCTATTTGCTTGTTCAGGGAGCTTTCCTTGAAGCTTATAGCCACCCATTCTCAAAACTGCTTGAGGTGTGAGTCCTAAATGTCCAATAACAGGAATCTCAGCCTCTGTTATGGCTTTAATCTGTCCAAGAATTTCTCTTCCTCCCTCAAGCTTTACTGCATGAGCACCTGCTTCCTTAACAAGTCTTCCTGCATTTCTTGTTGCCTCCTCAATGCTTATCTGATAAGACATAAAGGGCATGTCAGCCACAACCATAGCTCTTTTTGTAGCTTTTGCAACAATCTTAGTATGATAGATCATTTCTTCTATTGTCACAGGAAGGGTTGTATCATTACCCTGTATGACCATAGAGAGAGAATCACCTACAAGAATCATATCTATCCCTGCTTCATCAACAAAACTTGCAAAAGGATAATCATAGGCAGTTAACATGGTTATCTTCTGCCCTACTTTTTTCTTTGTAAGTAACTCAGTAACTGTAAATCTCATCTTTGCGCCTTCCTTAATGCTTTGAGCTGAAGCTGAAGACTCTTCATGCCCTCCCATTCATTAATAGTAGGAGTAAAGGCTGCATCAATCAGCGAACCTTCTAAAATTTGAGAATCTCCCATATCAAATCCTATAGCAGAGAGATTATTGCCATTTTGTCTTAAAAACATCTTTAAATGATTTGAGCCTACCTTTCTTAAATTTACCACAGTTAGTTCCTTTGCTCCAAAGAGGGGTTCTCTATTACCCTCACCAAAAGGCTCAAGGAGGGATATTTCTTCTGCCACTTTTTCTGTTACTTCACCTAAACTTACTGCTACGTCAAGATAAAGGATATTTTTATCATTCTTTTCCATATCCTGAGCAATGTTACAAAGCCTTTCTTTAAAAAATGGCAAATTATCTCTTAAAAGAGTAATTCCAGCAGCTTGCTTATGTCCCCCGAATCTTATGAGCAAATCCTTACAAACAGTGAGAAATTCCTGAAGATCTGTTCCTAAAGGAGCTCTTGCTGAACCTTTTGCAATTTCATTCTGAAGAGAGAAAACAAAAACAGGTCTATTTAATCTATCAATTAATTTACTTGCAACAGTGCCAACTACTCCTGGATGCCAGTCTCCCCATAAAACTATAACTGGTTCATTATTAAACTCTCTTTGAAGTTTTTCTTCAACCTCTGCCATTATCTTTTCTTCTGTTTTCTGCCGCTGAGAATTAATCTGATTTAGCCATTTGCTAAGGCTATCCAATTCTGATTCGTCCTCTGAAATTAAAAATCTGACTACATCTGCAGCATGGTCTATTCTTCCGGGAGCGTTAATTCTCGGGATTAGGCAAAAGGTTAAATGAAAACCTCTCAGAGAGTTTGAATTTATCCCTGCAATATTTTTAAGTATTTTTATGGAGTTTCTTATTGGGGATTCAATAAGACCCCACCCATGCTTTATTAGAACTCTATTAGCAAAGGTAAGAGGAACCATGTCAGCATAAGTTCCAAGTGTTACAAGGTCTAAATACTCAAGAGCTTCTTCCCTGTCTAAAGCCATTGCCAGCATAAAGGCAACTCCAACGCCTGCAAGATAATTATAGGAAGCTTTACCATCAATTTTTGGGTTTATAACTGCTAAAGCCTGCGGAAGTACTATTTTTTCATTAAACCTTAGAGGTTCGTGATGGTCTGTAATTATAACACCAATACCTTCTTTATTAGCATATTCTACTGCCTCGAAGTCTCTTATTCCACAGTCAACAGTTATTATAAGTTCTGCACCGAGTTTTTTTGCCTCCTCAATACTGCTTGTGCTTAAACCATATCCATGGTGTATTCTGTGAGGTATATGATAAAAAGCTTCTGCACCCCTTTTGATAAGTACATCATAAAGAATAGCTGTGGAAGTTAATCCATCGGCATCATAATCGCCATTAATTAGAATCTTTTTGCCTGCCTTTATTGCCTCATTGATTATCCCTTTGGCTTCATAAATTCCTGAAATTTCGAAAGGATTAATACTATCCAAATGGGGATTAAGAAATGAGTATATCTCATCAAGGTCTTTGAGACCTCTTGAGAGTAAAACTTGAGTGGTAGGAAGAGTTATGTTAAGTGATTTTGATATATACTGAAGGTAATCCTGATTTGTCTTGACAACCACCCATTCGGAATACTGCATTTTATCTCTTTATGAGAGAATTTTTACCAATAAGCAAAACAACAGGACTTGCCACAAAAATGGAAGAGTAGGTCCCCACTAAAATTCCCAATATCATGGCAAGGGCAAAATCATGCAAAACTTCTCCTCCAAAGAAAAATAGAGCTACTGCTGCCATGAGAGTTGTAAAAGATGTAACAATGGTTCTTGATAACACTTCATTGATGCTCTTGTTCATCAATGCTTCAAGAGTCATCGCACCTTTTGCAACTTTTCCCAGATTTTCACGTATTCTATCAAATACTACAACCGTATCAGTAAGAGAATAACCGGCAATTGTAAGAAGGGCACTAATAAAGATTAAATTTATCTCTTTATCAAGAATATAAAAAATTCCAAGCACTGCCATAACATCATGGAAAGTTGCTAAAGTCGCACCAATGGAAAAATGAAATCTGAATCTAATGGCAATATAAATAAGAATTCCTGCTGTAGCTGCTAAAATGGCAAAAAGAGCATCCCTTTTAGTTCTCTCACCAATCTTAGGTCCTATTTCAGTAATCGACTCTATTATTGGCTCTTTAGGGGAAAGATTTTCTTTTAGAGCTTTTTCAAGGGTATCCTGTATGCCTTCCTGCTGTTTTTTAAGTTTTATAAGAATCTTTTTTTCTGTTGGTAATTCCTGTATATCTGCATCCTTTAGCCCTACCTTGTCTAAAATACTTCTTACTTCATTAAGAGTTACAGATTGGAAAAATCTTATCTGAAGACTTACTCCTCCTGCAAAATCAACTCCAAGATTTGCTTTGCCTGCATGGATTTGAAATATGGCAAATATACCAAGAATTATCATTATGCATGATAATCCTAGGCCAATATATTTTTTCCCGAGAAAATCAATATTTGTCTTACCAAGAATCTGTATCATATGCTCAGGCTCTTACGCTCCTTTCCTATATATATAAAGTCAAAAACTGTTTTTGTTCCAATTAGGGCAGTAAAAAGATTTATAGCAACACCTAAAGACAGAGTTACAGCAAAACCCTTTATTGGTCCAGAGCCAAAATGGAAAAGCACTGCTGCAGTAATAAGAGTGGTTACATGAGAGTCAAAGATAGTCCAGAATGCCTTTTTATAACCTGTTTCTATAGCTGCCTTAGGAGTTTTACCCAGCTTTAACTCCTCTCTTATTCTTTCAAACATAAGAACATTCGAATCTACAGCCATACCTACTGCAAGAGCGATTCCTGCTATTCCAGGAAGAGTTAATGTGGCATTCAAGGCAGCTAAGGCACCAATGAGAAGTAAAATATTCAGTATTAGGGCAAAATCAGCAATTACACCACTTAGACGATAATAAAAAATCATAAACAGGGAAACAAGAATAGATGCAATAATTACTGCCATTTTCCCTGCCTCAATGGAGTCTTTCCCAAGAGTAGGACCAACAGTTACATTCTGAATAAGTTTTACAGGTGCAGGGAGGGCACCTGCTCTTAGTACTATTGCTAAATCTTTTGCCTCTTCAAGGGTAAAACTTCCTGAAATTTGAGCATTGCCACCTTCAATCTTTTCCTGAATTACAGGAGCTGAATATAGGTTTCCATCAAGTATTATAGCAAGTCTTCTCTTTACATATTTTGCTGTGATATCCTCGAAAATTTTAGCACCTGCGTCATTAAATCTCAAAGATACATAGGGTTCATTAAATCTCTGGTCAATACTGACGTGGGCTTCAGCAAGAAGATCCCCCGTAAGTAAAACATTTCTCTTAGCAATGTATGGTCTTTTATAAACTTCTCCTGTTTCTTTGTTAACAATCTTCTGAAAAACTATTTCATCTCCTTCTGGAAGTTTAGATTTCCATTGAGTTAAAAAAGATTCTTCCTCTTGAGGCTTTATTAAAGAAGGGAGTTCTTTCCATAGGGGAGTTTCCTCATCAAGGAGTTTAAACTCGAGTTGGGCTGTTTTCCCTATTATTTCAAGAGCTTTCTTTGGATCCTTTACCCCTGGCAGTTGCACTACTATCTCATTTTCTCCCTGCTTATGAATTGCAGGCTCTGCAACGCCCAGTTGGTCAATTCTATTACGAATTACCTCTATCGCCTGCTCCAATGAAGTTGTCTCAACTCTTTTAAAAGCACTCTCTGGTAGCTGACAGACAACATTTACACCTTTTTCTGAAATTGAAAGATCAGGATAGTTATCCTTTATTATTTTTTTGACCTCTTCATTAACAGGCTGAATAAATATTCTTTCTCCTTGAACTTTAACCGAAGGCTTTAAATTCTTTTTTTCAAGAAGGCTTTGAAGATGCATGCCTATTCTTTCAACAGTTATCTCTCTTGCTCTTTTAAGGTCAACCTCAAAAATCAGATGAGAACCTCCCCTTAAATCAAGTCCAAGAACGATTCCTTTGTGGGGAAGATTTTTCTTCCACCAATCAGGCATATAGTTAAAGAAGGGTGTATTAGGTAAAAAGAAAATAATTGCGAGAATAACAGTAAAAGCAATGAGAGCTATTCTAATATATATGCCTTTTCTCATTGGGCTCTGTTAATCCTCATCGGTGGCTGGTCTCAAGGCGGCAATTGACTGCTTCGAAAACTTTAATTTCACATTTTCAGCAACCTTAAGAACTACTGTATTTGGATTTACACTATCTACTACACCATAAAGTCCACCAACTGTAATTACCTTATCGCCTCTTTTAAGATTTTCAAGCATATTTCGGTGTTCTTTTGCTCTTTTCTGTTGAGGTCTAATAAGAAGAAAATAGAAAACAACAATAATTAATAATAAAGGTAAAAGGCTTGCTATTAAACTCATTATTGGGTCTCCCTGCCCTCCTCCTTGTGGAGCAGGTCCCATAGCATATGCATTGCTTATTAAATTAAATAAATTCATGTTTCACCTCCGAAAATTTTTAAATCTTTTTATAGTAGCAATCTTTAACAAAAAATCGCAAGCTTTTGAAAGAGTTTTGACTGCAAATTAACTTAAAGCACTTAGCTTTAATCAAAGTAATTATTTAAATTGTGAAATCCTTAATTAGAATAAAACAAAATTTATGTTACAATTTAGTAACAAAAAATTTTTAAATGTAACTTTTAAGTAACTTTTTTTAAAAATTTTATTAATATTTTCAATATGTTTCTTTTGGTATAAATTTTGCAAAATTAAAATTTTCAATAAATGTTAAATTATCTTCAAATTATCCTGAAATTCAGGATACTCTAAAAATCCTTAAGTAAAAGGAGGTGATGATTTCAAAAAAATTTTTTTATTATCAAATTATTTTTAGAAAGGAGGTTGAAGTATGGTAGAACAAAAGAAAGGTGTAAGTGAAGACTGGTTGGCCTTCTGGTTAGCTATTGTTATTTTCCTTGTTTCTCTATTATCTTACACAGGGACAGACCCTCTTGGCTGGGTTGTAAGCACCAAAGAGTGGACAGATTCAAGCAAGGCAATAGCTCCAACTGGAAAAGCGTTTCAATCTGTGAAGGGCGAGATTACAAAAATTGATGGAAACAAACTTACAATTAAAAAGGCTGATGGCAAAGAAGAAAGTATAACTGTTAAGGACGCCTCTGTTTATAAGGTAGGAGATACCTATGAAAAGAAAGGACTCTCTGGATTTACTTCTCTCCTTCTAACCTACCTATTCATGGCAGCGGTATTCTCTATCGGTGCAGCTTTGATGAAAGCGAACTTAGTTAAATTCAACATAGGGTTCTTCTTTGTTTTTTGGCTAAGTTATCTTTGCTGGTTTATAGGTCATTATGCCTATTTTGCAGCAACAGATGCTAAAAAAGCCGGAATCCCTTGGTCACTAAAACTCACAGGTGAAGGTGGATTCATATTTGCCCTCTTACTTGGTCTAATAGTGGGAAACTTTTTCAGACCCTTTGCAAAATTAATAGGAGAAGCTCTTAAGCCTGAGTTTTATATCAAAACAGCAATAGGACTAATGGGTGCACTAATTGGACTAAAATCTGCTGAAGCCTTCGGTCTTGCATCTGCTGTTCTCTTTAGAGGGCTCTGTGCTATAATTGAAGCATATCTTATTTACTGGGCTTTAGTCTATTTCATCGCAAGAAAGTGGTTTAAATTTAGTAAGGAATGGGCAGCACCCCTTGCCTCTGGAATATCCATATGCGGTGTTTCTGCAGCTATTGCAACAGGTGGAGCAATCAAAGCAAGACCTGTTGTTCCAATAATGGTCTCTTCACTCGTTGTGATATTTGCTGTTGTTGAGCTCATACTTCTTCCATTCTTCGCTCAGGCTTTCTTATGGAAAGAACCTATGGTTGCTGGTGCATGGATGGGTCTTGCTGTCAAGACAGACGGGGCAGCCTTCGCATCTGGTGCAGTGGTTGATGCTCTTGTAAGAGCAAAGGCTGAAACAGCAGCTGGAATTAAGTATGAACCAGGATGGATGCTCATGGCAGCATCTACAACAAAACTCTTTATAGACATATTCATAAGTATCTGGGCCTTTATTCTCGCTTATATCTGGTGCGCAAGAATTGAATGTAAACCTGGTGAAAAAGTGAGTGGAAGAGAAATATGGAGAAGATTCCCTAAGTTCGTTATGGCATATGCTGTAACTTTCATAGTTATCCTACTAATATCTGCTCCTCATGCGCCAAAAATTCAGCCTGTAGAGGCTCAAATCAATAAAATAAAGAAAGAGATTACAGCAACAGAAAAACAGCTTGCCACGGTAACAGACCCTGCTCAGCAGACAGCCCTTACGGCAAAGATTGATGAGAATAAGAATAAAATTAAAGAACTCGAATCTTCTATCAAAGAATCTAAAAAAGTTATTAACGATACAAAAGTAGCTACAGCCGGAACTAACTCATTGAGAGTATTATTCTTCCTAATCACTTTCTTCACAATCGGAGTAATGTCTGACTTCAGAAAACTTTGGGAAGAAGGAATCGGAAGGC
>CAZYLC010000039.1:0-2709 GCA_964648755.1 uncultured Thermodesulfovibrio sp. | reverse complement strand
TATCTAATCTGCCTCTTTGGATTCATTCTCTGGATAGGATTACTAATTTCTTATATATTCTTCCACGGAGTAAAACCTCCGATAATAACAGGTTAAGGGAGGTGCTAAAATGGTAGAAGAGCCAAAACTTTCTGAAGAACTTAAAAAAATGGAAGCAGAATATGAACCTTTGCTTCCCATTGAAAAAAAACTCATCATATGGAGTATAGGGCTTGGTATAGGATTACTATTTGTTCTCGTATGGGTAAGCTATACATTTTTCCCAGGATCTCACTGATAAAACATAGGGGGAGGCACCACCTCCTCCCCCTCATTCAAAAATAACAAATAATTTCATCTCAAGATTATGATTAAAATATTGAATATCCCTAATTAAATATGATAGAATTGAGATAAAATGAATTTTTTTAACCTAATACCCTATACTGAACCAATACCTGCACCTGCAGAAATACTTATTATTCTTGAACAACTGTTTTTCCTAATTCATATTATTTTAATCAACTCTATTTTAGGATTAGGACTTATATTGCTGTCTAAATGGAATAAAAAACAAAAATTTTTTGAGATAAATAAACCTCTCTCAAAAAAAATCCCCATACTTTTTGCTATTGGCATAAACATGGCTATTCCTGCCCTGCTGTTTCTTCAGGTTGTCTTTGGACATTTATTCTATACAAGTTCTATCCTTATAGGAACCTTTTGGATATTGATAATTCCTCTATTAATAATTGCCTATTACAGCTCCTATTATCACTACAGAAAATTTGAAACTTCATCATACTCAAAGTATGCCCTTGCCATCATGATTTTAATCATTTTTTATATTGCCTTTGTACTCGTAAATAATCTATCTATGATGGAAATGCCACAGACATGGGAAAACTATTTCTCAAATAGAAAGGGTACGATACTGCTTTGGAGTGTGACAGGCATATATCCAAGATTTTTACATTTTTTAGTTGCCTCTTTAGCAATAGGAGGAATATTTTATAGTCTCTATTTCAGTAAAAAGCCAGACTCAAGCGACAAGGTCAAAGAGGGACTTAAAATCTTTGCCTATGCCACAATGTTTCAGATTGCTGTTGGCATCTGGTTTCTCCTAAGTCTTCCCAGAGACATTATGCTCAAATACATGGGAGGAGACTTGGTTGCAACGGTTTTCATGGTATTGGGAATTATCACAGCCTTTACGTCTATTTTTGCCTCACTGAAGAGTAATTTAAAAGGAAGTATCTTATTTCTCCTTCTAACTCTCGTCGCTATGGTAATAAACAGGTACAATTTAAGAATTTTCCATTTAGGTGATAACTTCAGTATCTCCCACTTAAAATTGTCCGCTCAATGGGATGTATTTGTAATCTTTCTTCTCATACTCCTTTTAGGAGTAGCTGTTATCGTATACATGCTAAAAATTGCCTTTCCAGGTAGTAAAGAGGTAGGCAGATGAACTATCCTGTCTGGGAGCTATATTACCTTAATTCTGGAACACTTGTAGCAATAATAGCAGTATTACATGTTTTTATCTCCCACTTTGCAGTAGGTGGAGGAATTTTTCTTTGGCTTACTGATCTTAGAAGTGTAAGAGACAATGATTTAGCACTAAGGCAATACGTCCGCAGGCACATATGGTTTTTCCTCCTTTTGACAATGGTTTTAGGAGGTGTAACTGGTGTTGGTATATGGTTTATAATTGCTCTTTCAAGTCCCTGGGCTACTTCTTATCTTATTCACACCTTTGTTTTCGCATGGGCAATTGAGTGGGTATTTTTCATTGTTGAGATTGTATCTTTACTCGTTTATCACTATAAATTTGACACTCTCTCAGATAAAAATCGTCTCAGAGTTGCCTTTATATACGCTGCTGCTGCATGGCTGAGTCTTTTCATAATCAATGGAATTATAACTTTCATGTTAACTCCTGGCAAATGGCTTATTACTGGAAGCTTTTGGGATGGATTCTTCAATCCCACAAACATACCAAGTCTTCTATTCAGAACAGCAATCTGCGTGATGTTCGCAGGTCTCTTTGGCTTTGTAACTGCAGTATTTGAGAAAGAAGAAAAATTAAGACATGCTCTTCTTAAATACTGTGCAAAATGGCTATACATTCCCCTGCCATTTCTCCTTATCTCAGGGGCTTGGTACTTCTACTCAATTCCAGAGAATGCGAGGCTAACAAACTTTATGCTTAACAGACAGACTTCTAATGCAGTAAATGTGTTTCTCTTATCTTCAGTATTAATCTATCTTTTAGCCTTACTTTTTGTTCTAAGGAGTTCAAAAAATTTACAACGCTTTGCTGTTTTTGTTCTTCTAATTATTGGGCTTTCATGGATTGGTGGATTTGAATACATTAGAGAGTATGCAAGAAAACCTTATGTTATATATGATTATATGTATTCACCTTCAATACTGATTACAGATGAAGAAAAATTAAACAGAGAAGGATTTCTTAAACATGCAAAATGGACTAATATCAAAGAAGTTTCAGATAAAAACAAATTAGCTGCTGGTAAAGAACTCTTTAATCTTCAATGTCTCAGCTGTCATACAATTGGCGGTGTAAAAAATGATGTAATTGAGAAAACCAGAGGATTAACCTATCTTGGAATAATATCTCAGCTTTATGGACAGGGGAAAATACTTGATTACATGCCCAAATTTATAGGAAATGAAAAAGAGATGGAGGCTCTTGCAACATTTATT
>CAZYLC010000038.1:12770-13192 GCA_964648755.1 uncultured Thermodesulfovibrio sp. | reverse complement strand
CACTTATGCACAAGCCTCCGAAACTCGGTATAATTTACCCACAGAAAATTCCCCCTTTATAGGTTCAGATAAGGCACCAGTTAAAATAATTGAATTCATAGACTATCAGTGACCCCATTGCGTTGAGGTCGGTCCGACCATACATGGATTGGTAAAGGAATTAGAAGGTAAAGTGATGCTTGTCATAAAGTTTTTCCCTTATCATTACAGAGATTATGCAAGAATTTCAGCTGAAGCAGCAGTTGAAGCTTGGAAGCAGGGAAAATTTGCAGAAATGCATGAGTTACTAATAAAAAGGTCTCCGAAGCTTGATAGGGATTCCTTAATAGCCTATGCAAAGGAATTAAATCTTGATGTAGAAAAGTTCATAAAAGCCATAGATAATCAGGAAGGAGCGGCGATTATTGAAAGGGATTTAAAAC
>CAZYLC010000038.1:4404-12760 GCA_964648755.1 uncultured Thermodesulfovibrio sp. | reverse complement strand
ACTCGCTAAAGAACTTGATCTTTATGTAACGCCTGCATTCTACATTAATGGTATAAAGGTTCTTGGAGTAAGAGATTCAGATTATTTCAAGAATATTATTTTAAAGGAGATTGAAAATGTTAAAAAGAAGTAGTTTTTTTATTTTTTTGTTATCATTATTTATATCTTTTATTTTTCTAAATACTAACACTTTTGCAGTAGATAAAAAGAAAAAAATTGAACCTTTGCCAACTCCTCCTGTGCCAAAAGATAATCCTATGAATATGGAAAAGGTTGAACTCGGAAAAAAACTTTTCTTTGATAGAAGACTCTCAGGTGATGGAACAACAAGTTGTGCAAGCTGTCATGATCCTGATAAGGCTTTTACAGATGCCTCTGAGATATCTCTAAGTTATCCTACAACCAGAAACTTAAGAAATGCTCCTACTCTAATGAATACAGCCTATGCAAAACATCTTTTCTGGGATGGAAGAGCAAAAACTCTTGAACAACAGGCTGAATTTCCTATTATGTCACCCTTTGAGATGAATCAGAATCTTGATTTTATTGAGGAAGAGATTAGAATAGTACCTGAGTACAGAGAAGCTTTCAAAAAAATATTTGGAAAGGATGTAAACATCAAATTGATTGCTAAAGCCTTAGCTGCATTCCAGAGAACTCTTATATCAAAAAATGCACCGATAGATAAATTTTTAAAAGGGGACAAAAGTGCCTTATCGGATGAAGCAAAGAAGGGATTTGAAATTTTTGTCGGAAAAGGTAGATGCATTGAATGCCACTATGGCGCCTATTTGAGTGACCAGAAATTTCATGCCTTGATGGTTCCAGAGAATCCAAAATATGCAAATGAAGATAAGTTCATTGTTACAAGAAGATATATAGCTAAGATAAACAATTATCCCGATTATATGAATATCAAAGAAGACCTGGGAAGATACTTCAAAACAAAGAAAAAACAAGATTATAAGGCTTTTAAAACACCAACTCTAAGAGAAATTGCAAAAACTGCACCCTATATGCATAATGGAATATTTAAAGATCTTGATGAAGTTATAGACTTTTTCAATAAAGGTGGAGGACAAGGGAATAAAGAATTAAAGCCTCTTAATTTAACTGAACATGAAAGAAAAATATTAAAAAACTTTTTGACAGAAGCCCTTAGTGGGGAAGATTTAAAAGTAAAATTGCCTGATATTCCATAAAATTTTGGAGGATTTATGAAAATTGAAGAATTAATAAAGGAAAAGCCTTATCTGCAGAGCCCTCTTGAACTTTATGATAAGATAAGAAAGTTTATAGATTATTGCAAAAGTGAAAAGGAACGAATAAAGCTTGAAAATACAACAGATATAATTGATATTGTATTAAAAGGTTTTTCCAGTGTTTTTAATATTCCCTATGAATCTATATCTTTTTTAAAAGATGAGATTCTAAAATCTGGTAAAGATCCTATAAGAGAACCTTCAAGCATATGGAATCTTCCTATCCAAAGTGAAGAACTTTCAAGGGAAGAAGTTAATAGGATGCTTTTTATAATTAGCAAACCCTTTTTTGTTTTTTTAAGAAAAGAAGGACAACAAGCATCCTTTATGGATACTGGCAAATGCCCAATATGTGGAACAGATTCGTCGCTTGCAATGATAAATGAAAATAACGAAAGAATAATGATTTGTCCACTTTGCGAACATGGGGGAAGTTTTTATCGCATATGTTGTCCCTATTGTTTTAATAAGGATTCAAGCAAAATGGAGATAATACTCGATGATGAAGAAATACGAGCAGATTATTGTCTCGAATGTAATACCTATATAAAAAGTTTCAAGGAAAATCAATATATTAAATATAAAGATCCATTTTTAATTGACCTTATTAGTTTACCTCTTGATATTGTTGCTCAGAGGAGAGGATACATAAGACGCTCTCCAAATATAATTGGGTTGAAAATTATCGAGTAATGGCTGGTAAAAAGGTATTTCACGAACTACTCTCCCTCTCTGAAGCAAAGGAGAGGTTATTTAATAAGTTTAAAGAAAAAGTATCTATACCTATTGAAAGCGAACAAATCTCAGTAAAAAATGCCTTAGATAGGGTAACCTCAGAGGCAGTTTTTGCAAAATTTTCTTCTCCCTATTTTCATTCATCTGCTATGGATGGCTACGCAGTACGAGCAAAAGATACTTTTTCTGCTACTGAAAGAGAACCTGTACGACTGAAAATTGGCAAAGATGCTCACTGGATTGAGACTGGAGATCCCCTGCCAGATGGTTTTGATGCGGTCATTCCAATTGAAGAGGTGAATATTAAAGAGACTTTTATTGAAATTTACTCCTCTGTGCCTCCTTACAATGATGTAAGACCTATTGGAGAAGATATAGTGGCAACAGAGCTTATTATTCCTGAAAGCCATATAGTTCGTCCAGCTGATATTGGAGCCATGCTTGCAAGTGGAATTACAGAGATAAGAGTTCGTAAAAAACCTATTGTGGGCATTATTCCAACAGGTTCCGAGCTTATTGAAGCTGAACGAATCAATAAGAAATTGCCTGAACCACCTGAACTTATTGAATACAATTCAGCTGTATTAAGTGGATTAGTTTTCAAAGCTGGTGCACAGCCAAGAGTTTACTCTATAGCTAAAGACGAGGAAAAAAATATTAAAGAGGCTATATTGAAAGCTCTCGAAGATTGCGATATGGTCTTATTAAATGCTGGTTCTGGATATGGTAAAGAGGATTTTGCTTACAAAGTTTTAAGTGAGCTAGGAGAAGTCATAATAAATGGAGTTTCTATAAAACCTGGAAAGCCTTTTATTGCTGGTTTTATTTATAATAAACCTGTTTTAGGTATTCCAGGATATCCTGTTTCAGCCTTTCTATGTTATGAACTATTTATAAAACCTTTAATAGAATTTTATTTAGGCATTTCAATGATAAAGGAAGACAAACTTAAAGCAATACTTTCAAGACAAATTTCTTCAAATATGGGAGTAGATGAATTTGTAAGGGTAAAAGTGGGTAGGGTAGGTGAAAAGTATATTGTAACACCAATGGGTCGTGGAGCAGGACTTTTAATGTCAGTGGTTAGAGCTGATGGATATATAGTTATTCCAAAAGGATCTGAGGGTTTTTCACAGGGATCAGAATTGACTGTCCATCTATGGCGTTCAAAAGAAGAAATAGATAATACGGTTGTATGCATAGGAAGTCATGATAATACTCTTGATGTGCTTTATAACTTTTTAAGAAAGAGATATCCCCATGTTACTCTTTCATCAGCTCATGTAGGTTCAATGGGAGGGCTGGTAGCTATAAAAAAAGATGAAGCCCATATGGCAGGGACTCATTTGCTTGATGAGGTTACAGGTCAATACAATGTTCCTTTCATTGAGCGACTTATGCCTGAAAAAAAAGTTGTACTCATAAATCTTGTTTATCGAATACAGGGATTCATAGTTAGAAAAGGTAATCCTAAAAATATAAATAGCTTTGAAGACCTTGCAAGAGAAGATGTAATTTTTATAAACAGACAGGCAGGTTCTGGTACAAGGCTTTTACTTGATAAGCATCTGAAAGAACTTAGGATTTCTCCATCTTCAATAAAGGGATATGATAAAGATGAATATACTCATATGGGTGTGGCATCAGCGGTTTTAAGTGGAAGGGCTGATGTAGGTCTTGGAATTCTTGCGTCTGCTCAAGCTTTAGGGCTTGATTTTATTCCCGTAGCTGAAGAAAGATACGATATACTAATACCCGAAGAATTCATTGAACTTACCATAATTCAGGCATTACTTTCCGTCATGAAAGATGACGAAGAATTCAGACAGGCAGTTATTCGACTTGGTGGCTATGATATTCGTGATATGGGTAAAATAATTTATAGGAAAAAATAATTTAACTATCTTGCTTTTTAGCTTCTTCTATAGCTTTTTCTAATATGTCGCTATCAATGTCAAGAATTCTTTTAGCACCAATAAATCTTTTTATATAATAAGGTGCTTCTAAACTGTCTATAGTAACTTTTTTTGATTTTGAAGAGGCATGTATAAAAAGATTATCCCCAAGATATATTCCTACGTGGGAAGGAAATTTAGCATAAGTCCTAAAGAATACAAGGTCTCCGGGCTTTAATTCTTCTTTGTCAATGTTTATTCCTTGGGTAAACTGTTCTCTTGCACTTCTTGGTAAATCAATTCCAACCATTGAATAGACTTTCTTTACAAAAAATGAACAGTCAAGTCCGCTAAACCCATTGCCTCCAAATCTATAAGGTAAGTGAAGCATTTTTTTAGCAAACAAAAGAATTCTTTCAGTTACATTTAATTTAGACAAATCCTCGTTAGCCTTCAATTCTTCAATTTCCTCTGCTTTTATATCTTTGTCTGTACTTATTGAGGTTATTAGAGGCACTCTTTCATCTGTTCTGACAGATAAGTTTTCTGTAGGTTTTTCAGACTTTTTAACAATTAATTTCTGTCCGATAGTTAAGTTATTGTTATTCATATTGTTTAATCTTTTAAGCTCATCAACAGAAATTTTATATTTATTAGCTATTCTAAAAAGATTTTCTCCTTTTTTTACTGTATGGTATTTAGTAGTTATAGCCTGATTTTTTGTTTGATTTTTATTGTTTAATTTTTTTGATGTATTTTCAGGTATTTCTAACTTCATGCCAACTTTTATTTTTTTATTCTTTAAGTTATTCACCTTTTTTATGTCATCAATTGAAACATTGAATTTCTTTGAAATTTCCCATAAATTATCACCATTTTTAACTGTGTATGTTTGAGCAAAAACAGTAAATGGTAAAAATATTATAGTGATGACCAAAATATGGAATTTACTTAACATATCACCACCCCCTTAAGCAGCATTAGTTTTTTGAAACTCTTCTAAATTTGGTAATTCCCTTAAACTTGAAATACCAAAAAGCTTTAAAAAATCTTTAGTTGTACCATATAGAAATGGCCTTCCTGGTACTTCTTTTTTACCTATAATCTTGATAAGTTTTTTTTCAATCAAAGTTTTTAGTGCATAATCAGAGTTGACACCTCTAATTTTTTCTATTTCCGATTTAGTAATAGGTTGTTTATATGCAATAATGGCAAGAGTTTCCAAAGCTTGTTCTGAAAGTTTATTGCTTAAAGTAATATTTTTAAAAAGACTTACCCATTCCGAATATTTTGGATTTGTTACCATTTGATAGCTATCTTCTATTTGAACAATTAAAATTCCTGAATCTTTTTCTTTGTATTCATTAATAAGAGCTTCTAACATAGGAAGCATTTCTGTTTCTGGAATATTAAAAAGAGAGGATAAAAATTTTTTCGATATAGGTTTTTCTGAAACAAAAAGTAGTGATTCAACAATCCTTTTTATCTGTTCATCTCTTTGGAATAAGGGCATGACACCAAATTATACAAAAATTGAATCATTTTTTTCAACCTTTGGGTATAAACTTTTCTTTAAACTTTATTAAATTTGTAATTGTTTCATTTATTGGAACGTTTATATTTTCCCTTTTCGCTAATTTAACAATGGCACCATTTAATGAGTCAATTTCAGTTTTTTTTCCATTTTTAATGTCATAATACATGGAAGGAAAGTGTTTTGCTGTGGGAGGAACAAGTTTTTCATAAAAATTTTTTAAATATTCCTCTGGATTGTTCCAATTAAGTTTAATTCTGCTTGCATTGGCGACAAGAAATATCTCATTAATTATGCAATTCATTATAAGATTTGTTTCTTTATTTTCGGCAAGACTACCATAATTGCATTCCAGAATTGCTCCAAGGGGGTTTAGGGCAGAATTATATAATATCTTATCCCATAGAATTGCATAAACGTCCTTAGATACTCTTGTGGGAAGTCCAGCTTTATTAAAAATCTCTGCTATTTCCTGTAATTTTTCATTAGAGATTAGATTGTCAGGCTGCCCTATGACGATATCATCGGCAAATACTGTAACTTCTGCAAAGCCCATTTCAATAATCTTAGCACCAAATATTACCCTTGATAAAATTATCCTATCTTTAGAAATTATATTACTTGCTATTTCGTAGTTGCCATATCCGTTCTGAGCAAGTAGAAGTAACGTATTTTCTCTAATTAGAGGTTTAAGCTGATACACAGCAGATTCTGTATCATAGGACTTAACTGTTAAGATAATCAGGTCTAAATTTTCACTTTTTAAATCTTCAGAATTTACAAAAATATCGTCTAAGGAAGCTTCCTTATCACCAAATAAACCCTTTATTTTTAGGGGTTTATTTTTTAATATATCAATATATTTTCCCTTTGTTATTCCATAAACCTTGTTCCCCGCAAATTTAAGGGATGTTGCGAAAACTGTTCCTAATGCTCCGAGTCCAAAAACTAAAATATTCATTAAATTTCTCTCTATCTTGGCATTACTGAAATTATTCCTTGCCCATGGGTTGAAGAGCTTTTTGATTTTTCAGGGGTTCCACTTTCAGCTTTTTCCTTGTTTGCTTCCTGGAGCTGAAAATCTTGAATTTCTTTGTTAGATAATGCTTCTTTCATAAACTTAGCCCATATGGGAGCAGAAACTCGTCCACCTGCTTCTCCATGTCCAAGACTTTTTCTCATATCATCATAACCTACCCATACTCCTGCAACTATTTGGGGAGTATAACCAATGAACCAAGCGTCTCTGAATTCATTGCTTGTACCTGTCTTACCTGCTAATGGTCGACCAATATTGGCTCGTGTTCCAGTTCCGTAGGAAACGACATCTCTGAGCATATCTGTAATTACTTGGGCAACTTCTGGAGATATGGCATCTTCTAACTGAGGCTCATTTTGTAATATAATTTTACCTGAACTGTCAGTTATATACTTTATTGCAATAGGTTTTACTCTTTTGCCTCCATTGGCAAAAACTGAAAAGGCGGCTGTTAATTCAAGAGGTGATAAACTTAAACTACCTAATGCTAAAGTTAAATCTGCTGGCATTTCAGAGTTTATTCCTGAACGTTTAGCAAGATTAATTATTGAATCTATGCCGATTGTCTCTGCGATTCTAACAGTTGGGACATTTCTTGAAAAAGCAAGTGCTCTTCTTAGAGTTATTTCACCCCAGAATTCTCCATCATAATTGGAAGGTGACCATTCTTTTAGGCCTGACTTATAACTTATTGGTTCATCAAGTATAGTGTCTTCTGGTTTATATCCCTTTTCTATAGCAGTTGCATATATAAAAGGTTTGAAGGAACTACCTGGTTGTCTTTTTGCATAAACAGCTCTGTTAAATTCTCCTCTTTGGAAACTGTATCCGCCTACCATCGCTATTATATATCCTGTTTGAGGCTCTAAGGCAGCCAAGGCACCTTCTATTTCAGGTTCTTGCTCCAAGGAAAACTGGATTTCTTTTCCAACAGATTTAAACTTTACCATAACCACGTCTCCCGGAGCTAAAATATCGGTGAGTTTAAAATTTTTTAATGTTTTAATTTTTCCTGAAGGCTCTATTATCTTACTTGCCCATTGGGCATCAGATAAATTTAATTTTCCCTTTAGGCCTCTTGACTTTATTAATGCTTGATTTGCTGAGACAGAAATAACAATTCCTCTTGAAATATCTCCTTGAGAGGGTACAAAGGCCACCTTTTCATCTTCTGATTCAGCTTTAATGGATACTTTTCCAATTGGACCTCTCCATCCCATTCTTTTATCAACTTCTCTTAGTCCTTCTTGTAAAGCTTTCTGCGCAGCAATTTGAGCGTGGGGATTAAGAGTTGTGTATACTCTTAAATTCCCTTTATAAATTTTATCGATTTCAAAATTTTCTTCAAGTTGTTTTCTTACATACTCAAGGAAATAATTAAAATTTTCTGTGGAAATTCTTAATGAACTTAGATGAATTACATGGGAAGAAGCTCTTTTTCTTTCCTGAGGAGTAATTAGTTCTTCCTTTTCCATTCTCTCAAGCACAGTCTCCTGACGTTGTTTTGCTCTGACAAGGTCATTATAAGGAGAGTAGGCATTAGGTGCTTTTATAAGTCCTGCAAGCAAAGCTGCCTCTGGTAGAGTTATCTGGCTAACTGATTTACCAAAATAGATTCTTGACGCCATTTCAATTCCGTAAGCTCCGTGACCAAAGTAAACGTTATTAAGATAAAGCTCAAGAATTTTTTCTTTAGATAATTCCTTTTCAATTTTTATGGCTAAATAGGCTTCTTTAATCTTTCTTGATAAAGTTTTCTCTGGCGTGAGAAAAATGATTTTTGCAAGTTGTTGAGTTATTGTACTTCCTCCTTCTTTGAGTTTCATGTGAAAGATATCAGTAATTAGAGCTCTTCCTATTCCTATGTAATCAATACCTTTGTGTTTCCAAA
>CAZYLC010000038.1:0-4394 GCA_964648755.1 uncultured Thermodesulfovibrio sp. | reverse complement strand
GAGAGTTTTAGGAATATGTTTTAGCGGGACGTAAATACCTTTCTGAATTTTAAATTCTCCTATTAAAGTGCCATCTTCAGCATAAATTTTTGTTCCGTCTGTATGTTTGACCTTATCATAGTCCTTTATGGAAGGGATGTCTTTTAAAAGCGCAAAGCCTGCTCCTGTTAAGAATGCTATCGTTGCTAATATTATTAAAACAATAATTTTTATTTTCATAAGTTTTATTATAACATGACACTAATCTCCCTAGCTTTACATAAATTTTCCTTTTAAAATTTATACAGAATAGCCGTTTTTTTTCTTCTGAGATTTATTTGATATACATAGAGTAAATAATTTATAATTATTATAAAATAAATTTTGGAGGTATATTATGAAAAAGTACAAATGTGGTGTATGCGGATATGTTTATGACCCAGCTCAGGGGGATCCAGATAATGGAGTGCCTGCGGGTACACCTTTTGAAAATTTACCAGATAACTGGACCTGTCCTGTATGTGGTGCAACAAAAGACATGTTCGAACCAGAGGATTAATTAAGGAGGTCTTCTATGAAATCAATTGAGTTAGCTTTAAAAATGGAAACTGATGCTGTAAAGTTTTATAAAGAAGCTTCTGAAAAAGTATCTCATCCTGTGGGTAAAAAGATGTTTCTTAATATTGCAGAAGATGAAAAAAATCATATTAAGATGATAGAAGAACTTCTAAAAGGAATTGACCTTAACATAAGAGAATCTCATCCAATAAAGACAGTTAAAACAATATTTGAAGAAATGAAAGATGAAATGATGGAAAGAGTAAAAGCAGTCTCTGATGATCTTGAGGCATTCAAGATTGCTATGGAGATGGAAAAGGAAGGGATTGAATTTTATAAAAAAGTAAAAAATGAAGTTAACACTGATAAAGAAAAGAAGCTTTTTGAAAGATTAATCTTGGAAGAAGAACAGCATCATAAAATCTTTGCCGAAACCTATAATTTCTTAAATGATACGGGAAATTGGTTTATGTGGAAAGAGTTTTCCATAGTTGAAGGATAAAAGGGAGGGATTTACCCTCCCTTTATAAATTTATAACAGAGTTATTTTATTCCGAGAACATCTCCCATGTCATAAAATCCTGCAGATTTTCCATGAAGCCAAACTGCTGCTTTCAGGGCTCCCCTTGCAAAGGTGTCTCTACTTGAAGCTTTATGAATTATCTCAATTCTCTCGCCTAAACCTCCAAATAAAACTGTATGTTCGCCAACAATATCTCCAGCTCTAACTGTTTGGATTCCTATTTCCTTTTTCGTTCTCTCTCCAATTATACCCTTTCGTGCATAAACGGCAACTTCATCGAAATTTCTACCGACCGCTTCAGCTATAACCTTTGCCATTTTTATTGCCGTTCCACTTGGTGCATCCTTTTTCATTCTGTGGTGAGCTTCAATAATTTCTATATCGTAATCATCGCCAAGAACCTTAGCTACATCTTTTAATATCTTAAATAAAAGATTTACGCCAATACTCATGTTAGGAGATAGAACAATGGGAATTTTTTGGGCAACTTTTTGAATTTTAGTTATTTGTTCGTTACTAAATCCCGTAGTTCCAATTACAATTGATTTTTTATTTTTCTCTACAATTTCAAGATGCTCAAGAGTAGCTTCAGGTGATGTGAAGTCTACAACCACATCGGTATCCCTAATTACTTTTTCCAGATTATCAGTAATGTTTACATTCATTTCACCCATGCCTGCAACAACTCCTGCATCAAGTCCAAGTTTAGAGTTTGCCTTTGATTCAATTGCTCCCACAAGTTTTAGTTTTTCATTCTCCTTTGAAAGGGCTATAATTCTACTGCCCATTCTTCCTGCTGCGCCACATACTGTCAGCTTTATCATTTACTTCCTCCTTTATATTTATTTTTTCATCCACTTCTTCAATTTTTATTGAATAGTATTCATGAAACCAGTTCCAGAGGTCAATTATTTTGCAATTTTTTGAACAAAAGGGCCTCCATGGATTGTTTTCATGTTCTATAAACTTACCACAGACAGGACACTTTATTTTCATGCATTAATTTTAATGATTCCACTCCTAAAGTTGCAACTTGATATGATAGACTATACTTAAATGAATTTAACCGATAGAGCAAAGATAGTTCTTGAAATAAGGTATCTATTAAAAAATGAAAAAGGAGATGTCATAGAAACTCCAGATGGTCTTTTCAAGAGAGTAGCTAATTATGTTTCTAAGGCAGAAAAATTTTATAAAGGAAATCCTTCAGAATGGTCAGAAAAGTTTTATGAACTTATAAGTTCCTTAAGATTTATACCCAACTCTCCTGCTTTAATGAATGCTGGTAAACCAAAAGCACAACTTGCTGCATGTTTTGTTTTACCTATAGAAGATTCAATTGAATCAATATTTAAAACATTGATGAATACAGCCTTAATCCTTCAGAGCGGAGGAGGAACAGGGTTTAATTTTTCCCATTTAAGACCAAAGGGTGACATTGTTCGTTCTACAGGAGGGATAGCAAGCGGACCTGTTTCCTTTATGAAAATATTTGATAAGGCTTCAGATATCATAAAGCAGGGTGGTGCAAGAAGAGGAGCTAACATGGGAATTCTAAAGGTAGATCACCCTGATATTCTGGAATTTATAAGAATAAAACGTTTTGAAAATCTAAGTAATTTCAATATCTCTGTAGCTGTTACAGATTCTTTCATGGAAGCTCTTTTTAAAAATGATTATTTCCCTTTGGTAAATCCAAGAAACAAGAAAATAGTAAAAAAGATAAAGGCAAAAGAGATTTTTAATGAATTAGTTGAATCTGCTTGGGAAGTGGGTGATCCTGGAGTTATTTTCATTGATACTATTAATAAAAATAATCCAACTCCTCATATTGGTATCATTGAAAGCACAAATCCTTGCGGAGAACAGCCCCTTTTACCCTACGAAGCTTGTATTCTGGGTTCTTTAAATTTATCAAAATATGTAAAAGGGGGCAAAATTGATTTTGAAGTTTTAGGCAATGATGTTAAAATTGCCACCAGATTTCTTGATGATGCTATTGATGTTACTTATTATCCCGTAGCTGAGGTAGAGAAAATGCATAAAGGAAATAGAAAAATAGGGCTTGGCATTATGGGATGGGCTGATTGCCTTGTGGAGTTAGGAATACCCTATAACCATCAAAAAGCTTTAAACTTAGCTGAGCAGATTATGAAATTTATAAGGGATAAGTCTCATGAATCATCCTGTGAACTTGCTCAGGAAAGAGGAGTTTTTCCCAATTTTAAAGGTTCACTTTGGGATAAAAGGGGAATTAAAATAAGGAATGCTACCACCACTACTGTAGCACCTACTGGAACTATATCAATAATTGCTGATTGCTCAAGTGGCATCGAACCCTATTTTTTACTTGCCTACAAACAAAGAATACTTAACAGAGAGTTTGAAATAATAAATAAATATTTAGCTGAAATCGCAAAAAGGGAAGGTTTTTATAATGAAGAATTTATAGATGAATTAAGAAAAAGGGGTACATTAAGAGGGATAAAGAGTTTGCCTATAAAAATAAAGAGACTTTTCAAAACAGCTCTTGAAATAACACCAGAACAACATATTGAAATACAGGCAGCTTTTCAAAAATATACAGATAACGCCGTTTCCAAAACAATCAATCTTTCTCAAAGGACGAAGAAGGAAGAAATAGAAAAAATATTTATACTTGCCTATAAAAAGGGACTAAAAGGAATAACCATTTTTAGATACGGTTCAAAAAGAGGAACACTCCTTAAAATCAGCGATGCTCATCTTTCAGAATGTTGTGAAGTTAAAGGAAGAATCCCCCGAATAACAAGATTTCACGATGCAGTATGATAAGGCTTGAAAATATATCAAAAAATTATGGTCAGGTAAAAGCTATAGATTCTCTAAATCTTGAGATTAAAAGAGGCGAAATTTTTGGACTTCTTGGTCCAAATGGTGCAGGAAAGACAACAACCGTAAAAATCTTAACTACTCTTACAAAGCCTGATGAAGGGTCATGTTTTATTGATGGAATAAACGTGATTCATTTCCCCCAGGAAATAAAAAAAATAATAGGTGTGGTGCCACAGGAAAATAATCTTGAAAGAGAACTTACAGTTTATGAAAATCTTCTTATCTATGGGATGCTCCATAATGTAGAGTCACTTAAGAAAAAAATAGATGAAATTCTTTTAATTATGGAACTTATACATAAGAAAAATTCTGTTCTAAATACTCTTTCAGGAGGACTTCAAAGAAGAGTTCTATTGGCAAGAGCTTTATTGCCAGAACCAAAGGTTTTGTTTCTTGATGAGCCCTCTATAGGTCTTGATCCACATATAAGAAGGGAATTATGGCAGATTATAAGAAAGAT
>CAZYLC010000037.1:12626-13264 GCA_964648755.1 uncultured Thermodesulfovibrio sp. | reverse complement strand
GTTGTAAAAAAGAAGTAGACTAACCTTTAAAGGGGGGAGGAAAAACTCCCCCCTTACTCTATCTTCTATTAATTTTCAACAAAATAGATTATAATTAAAAAAATGCCTTTTCAAAAATTAATAAACAAACTACTTGAACTCATAGAAAAATATCATCCCTTTAATTTGAGATATTTTAAATTTTTGGTAACTGTAGCCATGTTTGTCCTATTAAGTATGGTTCTGGTTTTAGGTTGGATGTCAACACATAAAATTAAAGAAATCGTCACCGAGGATTTCAATCAACAACAATTAATGCTTGCAAAACATGCAGCAAGTCAGATAGAAAATTCCATTGATTTATTAAAACGTGAAATAACACTTCTTAGTCTCTCACCGGCAGTTGAATACTCTGAGAAACCTGCGCTCATAAATAGAATGAATATAACCTTTTCAAGCGTAAAGTACGAAGGAGTCCAAGAAATTAAATTCATTGAAGCAAAAAATAAAAAAGTATATAAAATTATGGCAGACAAGAAGTGCTTAACGGAATCTATTAATAAAGAAGAAAATGAATATTTACAATGGGCTTCTGATGAAAAAAATAGGGGTGAAATACTTTTTACTGAGATAATACAATGTACAAACGAAAAATCACA
>CAZYLC010000037.1:9040-12616 GCA_964648755.1 uncultured Thermodesulfovibrio sp. | reverse complement strand
CTTATAATTAAAATGGTTATTCCGGTCTGGCAGATATCCGTAGATGAATCTCACCCTGTCCCAACTAATAAGTTTTCAGGAGCTATTGTTTTTACTACAGATGTAACTTATTTGGTGAGTAAAATAACAAAAAAAATTAAGTCTGGAAAAACAGGATACGCTTGGGTAATTGACCACAACGGCATTTTTCTCTATCATGAGGAACAAAGTTTTATTGGCCAAAATGCTTTTGAGGCAAGAAAGGGTAAAAAACCTACTATTTCTTTTGCAAGGATAAACGAAATTCAGAGAGAAAAAATGCTTAAAGGAGAAGAAGGTACAAGCTGGTATGTATCAGGCTGGCATAGAGGAGTGGAAGGAGAAATAAAAAAACTTATCGCTTACGCCCCAATAAAACTTAAAGAAAAACCCCAGAATGTTGTATGGTCTATAGCCGTTGTGGCACCAATAAGTGAGGTTGAAGGAGCAATTCATACTATTCAAACTCAGCAGATGATTCTACAGGGAATAATTATTGTAATTATTCTTTTTGGAGGTATTTTCATTAATTTCATACTTGTTACCTGGTCAAATATTTTAGAAAAGGAAGTTGCTAAAAAAACTATTGAATTGAAAAAATCTGAAGAGAAATATAAATCCATAATTGAAAATGCTGAAGATATTATATTAACCATAGACAGCGAAGGTAAAATACTTTCCATAAATAAATTCGGAGCTGATTTCTTCAAAAAGGAAGAAAAGGAGCTATTAGGACAAAACATAGTAGATATTTTTGTTCCTGAAGGGGTTATTCTTAGTATAAATACGAAAAAAATATTTAAAACTGGCGAAAGCAAACAGATAACTCATAGGGTAAGCTCTGGTGGCAAGGATTATTGGTTTAATACAAATTTAAGGGCATTAAAAGATGAAAAGGGACATATTTACTCTGTAATGGCTATCTCTCGTGATATAACAGATAGGAAAAAAATGGAAGAGCAGAGTTACTATACTGAAAAACTTGCTTCCATTGGCACTCTTGCTGCAGGCGTTGCCCATGAGATTAATAATCCTCTTGCAATAATTTTAGGTTTTACAGATATTTTGCTTGAAAAAACATCTCCCAATTCTCAGGAATATGATATTTTAAAAACTATTGAAAAACAAGCAACAAATGCAAAAAGAATAGTAGAAAATCTTCTCAGTTTTGTAAGACACAAGGAACATAAAGAACAACTCGTCAACATCAACGAATGCATAGAGACTGTTCTCGATGTAATGAACAATACAATAACTATAAATAACATTGACTTAAAAAAACAATTACAGCAAGATTTGCCTCACGTAAAAGGTGATGCTGGTGAACTTCAGCAGGTATTCTTTAACATAATAAATAATGCTATCTATGTCATGAAGGGTGGTGGAGTTTTGACTGTATCAACAAGATACGACGGACATTGGATTGAAATCTGTATTTCCGATACGGGATGCGGAATAAATAAAGATCACAGACAGAGAATTTTTGATCCCTTCTTCACAACAAAGGAAGTAGGTAAAGGCACAGGGCTTGGTTTATGGGTGTCTTATAACATTATCAAAAAGCATAATGGTATAATTACCTTTGAAACAAAAACAAAGGAAGAGTCAGAGCATACAGGAACAAGATTTATAATAAGATTGCCTTCAGCAAAGGAATAGAAAAGGAGGGAAATATGGCAGAAAAGATTTTAATAGTTGATGATGAACCCGATATGCTCAAATTGTTAAGCATGATTTTAAGAGAAAAAACACCCTATGAGATAACAACTACTAATAACCCCGTTGAAGCAGTTGAGTTAGCAAAAAAAGGTGATTTTGACCTTGTTATAACTGACCTTAAAATGCCTGGACTCGATGGACTTCAACTTCTTGAGGAAATAAAAAAGCGTGATCAGGATATACCCGTAATAATAATCACAGCTTATGGAACAATTGATGCAGCTACAGAGGCTATAGAAAAAGGAGGCTTTGACTTCATAACCAAACCTTTTAAAAAAGAGCAGATTCTCTTTACAATTGAGAAAGCCCTTAAATGGTTAAGAGTGCAGAGAGAAAATAAAATGCTAAGAGAGAAATTAACTAAGGGTTCATAGGTCATGCTTAATCTAAATATCCTTTTATGTTCTTTTTGATGAAATCTTCAGTATACATTTGAGCAACAGCGTCATTAAAGAGAACCATGTCGAGCTGTTTTGTGTAGGCAGTAAGTTTACCTAAAATTTCAAGTCTCTTTTCTATTTCAGATACGATATACTTTGTCAAAATAGCGTCAATCACGTCTTCCTTTACAGATACTCTAAAATTCATAGCCTTTAGAATTTCTCTTATAAGCTGTACTCTTCTTAATCTTCTGTCAAGTGCTGCCCCACCGCCTTTGAAAAAGAATTTAATGTAATTATCGTTTATATTCTCTCCTGTATAGGCTTCAATCATTGAAAAATGATAACCAAGGCGAAGACTAAAATTCATATAATTTTTTGTAACTATGCAAAAACTTTTGTTTGCTGTCTCCCTTATCTGCTCTTCTGGTATTGATACTGTATGGGCTACCATCTCAAAAAATCCCTTTGCATCAACAGGTGGTGGACCAGGCCATTGCATAGACCTCATTCCTTTTAAAATTGCTTGAAGGGGTATGGAATATACATCTTCCGGTGTAGCTTTTTTTATACCTTCCTTTAGGCCTCCTTCTATGTCAAGCACTAAAACACCTATAGGAATCCCTGCAATTAAAGGCACTGCATGGTGTTCACTATCATATTTATCCCACATTGTGAACATCTCATACATAACCATTTCATGGCAGAATCTCGTGATGTCATGATAGGTCTTACAGTTTTCAGGCTTAAAATCTTCACTTGTGGGATCAATAAGGTTAAGAGGAACTATTAATTTCAATGTTCTTTCGAGCGTTTTGAACAGGAACGTATCCTTAAATGGTTCTTTTATTTTTTTATAGGCTTCTAAAAGTTCCTCTACCTTACCTTCATAAATTACACAGTTTGTTGCATCAACTGTTATTTCCTGGCCCTCTTTAATAGTTTTTGTTGCTATTTCTGTATTAATTAATGTGGGAATATTGTACTCCCTTGAGAGTGAAGCCATATGTCCAGTAGGGCTCCCCACATCAGTTACAATAGCTGATGCTCTATTCATTATCATCACATATCTGGGATTAGTATGCTTTGCTATCAATATAGCCCCATCAGGAAAATTCTGTAATTCATCTTCTGCTTTCAGAACAAAAGCCTTACCATAGCCAACACCTTTGCAAGCAGTTATACCGCTATCAAGCAAAATTTTATATCCTTTAATTCTTGTTGGTAGATAGACCTTAGACTCAGTTTTTTTATCTAAGACTCTTAATGACCTCGACTGTAATAGAAAAATATTCCCTTCTTCATCAATTGCCCATTCAATATCCTGAGGAGATTGATAGTAGTTTTCAATTTGAATTGCAATTTTTGATAGAGAAAGGACCTCTTTTTCTGAAAGAGATAAGCTATCACTAATGTTAGGTAAATAAATTTCTTCAACATCGCCATCTTCTTTACATAG
>CAZYLC010000037.1:4907-9030 GCA_964648755.1 uncultured Thermodesulfovibrio sp. | reverse complement strand
CTTTCAATTAAATGGAGTTCTGGATTCCGTGAAACCACATAAGTTTCTGCATTTACAGCTCCATCAACTATCAGTTTCCCAAGCCCCTTTACAGAATTTATTATGATATTGTTACTGTCGGGATTATTGGGATTTCTGGAGTACATAACCCCACCTGCTCGAGCATTAACCATCCTTAAAACACCTACAGCCATTACCATTTCTTGTTCTGAAAATCCCTTTGTTTTATAGTAAAAAATAGCTCTTTTATTAAAGAGACTTGCTACAACTTTCTTGTAATAATGAATGATAAGATTTTCTGGTACATTCAGATAAGATGAATATTGCCCGGCAAAGCTGAAATCAGAATCTTCATGAATTGCACTGCTCCTTACTGAAACATTACATTTTCTTCCTTCTCTCTTTGTAAGTTCTGTATAGGCTAATTTTATGGCCTCCTCAATTTCTTCAGGTAATTGCGACTTTATAATTAATTCTTGAATTTTTTTGCTTACTTCCTCTATTTCATTAATATTACTAATATCAATTTCATTGATAATCTCAGAAATTTTTTCTTTTAAATTAGCATTTTCTAAAAATTTAACAAAGGCATAAGAAGTGATAACAAATCCATCAGGTGTAGGTAAATTAAGAGTATTTTTCAACTCTGCAAGATGACTAAACTTACCACCTACTATTAATTGAGAATCACTTTGGATTTTTTCAAGAGGGATAACAAAATCTGAGATAGGAATTTCTATTTTAGAGGAAATAGTTTGTTCTATCTTCTCGTAAATTTCCCTTTGAATTTGATCTAATATTTTGTATTTACCGTCGGAGAGTGCATTAAGATTTTTTATTATGTCTTCAACCCCTTCTTTTATTGATTTAACCCCAGTTTTTATATAATTCATATCAAAAAGATATTCGCCGGATAGCTTTTCCTCAAGGTCTGCCATAAGACTTAATACAAGGTTATTACTGTTGAGGACTTTTTGAAAATAGTAATAATTTTCTTTTAGGAGTTCTTTCAGTTTTTCTTTCCCCTCTGTTTTTTTAGCCTTAGACTTAAAAAGTCCAAATAAATCTCTCATTTCTAATTATAAACGATTTTAATCGCTTTATAATATATTTTTTTTTGACAAAGTCTTTAATTGATAGTATGATATATAAAATTACAATGTTACATTATAACAATATAATAATGTAATAACAATATAATAAGGAGACAAAATGGTTGAGTTAATCAGTAGAGACGAACATGAAAAATTATATCTTCAACTGTTTGATATCCTGAAAAAGAAAATTGAGAATAAAGAATGGACCTCGGGCATACAGATACCAACAGAAGATCAGCTCTGTAAAATGTTCAATGTAAGTAGGGCAACCGTAAGAAATGCAGTTTTAGAACTTGTAAGACAAGGATATCTTGTGAGGCAACAGGGAAAGGGAACTTTTGTAAGTAATAACTATATTTCCGAAGGATTAATAATGACAACGGTATTTAAAAAACTTTGGGTTGAGGATGAATCACAATACAGTAAAGAAGTTTTGGCGAAAACAGTTATGATGCCCATTGGTGATTTAAGTAAAGAAATGAATATTCCTGAAAATAAACATGTTATATACGTAAAAGCACTATGGTCTCTCCAAAATGAGCCTTCAATTCTTCAGGAGTCCTTTATTCCTTTCAACATATGTCCTCAACTAATTGAGGAAGGACTGGAAAAAATTTCAATTATTGATCTTTTTGAGAAAAAGTACAGTATAAAAATAACAAAGGTTTTAAATTATTTTGACCTATTAATTCTGGACAGGGAAATTGCTCAGTCGCTAAAAGTTTCAGAGAAATCTCCAGCATTACAGATGATACAAAAGATATTTTCAGGAGATACTTTGGTTCTCTTAAGTAAATTTTATAAAAAAAGTGATGAAAATAAAGTAGTTATTGCTTTTCAGAGAAAAGCATTATAAACCTTAGGAGGTGGGGTATGGCAGATGGGAAATTAGTAAAGGATGTAATGATGGGAATATTTGAGTATCCTCATATTCCCTACTGGTTCAGTATTGAACAGGCTATTAAAGTCGTGAAGGCTTCTTTTATTCAGGTACAAAAACATATGGATCCTCTTGCAGTGCTTGTGTTTGATGAAAAGTATAATCTTCTCGGAGTTGTAACCTTAAAAGATATTCTGAAAGGGCTTGAGCCTTCATTTCTTAAGCCACCAGCAAAAGCACAAGTTCCTGAAGAAGAAAAAACAGGGCTCAGTATTGTTTGGGATACTCTTTTTACTCAAGAATCAAAAAAGCTTGCGCAAAAACCTGTAAGTGAAATAATGGTTCCTGCAAAACATTTCGTTGACCCTTCAGACCCTGTTACAAAAGCCGCCTATCTCATGATTCATTTTGACCTGCCTGTTTTACCTGTTATTGAAGATAAGAAAAAATTTGTAGGACTCGTACGGATGGTAGAAGTATTTGATGCAATTTCAGAAGAGATAATTAAGGAATAGGAGGAGGAAATGGCAGAGAAAAAAAGACAGGAAGGTTTACCTGAACCACCACCAGAAATCTATGTAGCAAAGGAAAAAAGAAAGATTCCTTGGAAAAGAATATTTTTTATCTTTTTGGGATTAGCCTTTTTCTTGGGGATTTATTTTTCGCCATCTTGGCCCGATGCTGTTGATCCAATGGGCAAACATTTTCCTCTTACACAGGAAGCTAAGGGAGCTATAGCACTATTCTTACTTGCAGGAATATGGTGGGTTTTTGAAGTAGTTCCCATAGGCGTTACAAGTATAGCAATAGGTGTTTTTCAAACTATATTTGCAATCCGTTCAGCAAAGGATGCTTTCCGTGACTTTATGGACCCTTCTGTTATGTTTATCTTCGGTTCAGTTGTTGTTGGACTTGCTTTCACAAAAACAGGACTTACAAAACGTTTAGCATACAATATGCTCAATGTTGTTGGTGAAAGAACAAGCATGATTGTTCTTGGTGCTTTGGTTGTCACCGCCGGACTTGCTCACTTAATGGCACATACAGCAGCCGCAGCCACAGTTTTCCCAATTCTTCTTGCAATAAATGCCCTCTATGGTGAAGGTGATAAACCAACAAAGTTTGGTAAGGCACTTTTTATAGGAATGGCTTATGCAGCAGGTGCAGGAAGTATTATTACCTTTCTTGGCGCAGCCCGTGGTCCTGCTGCAGCAGGTATGTTTAAGGAGTTCACTGGAAGAGATATTGGATTCTTTGAGCTTACTAAATATATGTTCCTCATTGGCTGGATAATGGTTTTCCTAATATGGGTTTATCTCATGATATTCCTGAAGCCTGAAAAAAATATCATCCCTGGACTTAGAGATAAAGTAAAGACCATGATGAAAGAACTTGGCCCCATGACAGGACAGGAAAAATTTGTAATAATCTGCGTTGCAGCTGTAATAATAGTAATGTCCCTTCAGTCCTTTGTTCCAGCTCTTAAACCCCTTGACCGTTCTGCTATAATGCTCTGTTCCACGTTGCTTTTCTTCCTCACAGGTGTTCTCACAATAAAGGAGCTTGAGGATATTCCGTGGAATATAATACTTCTCTTTAGTGGTGCCATGAGTATCGGTTTCTGTCTCTGGAAAACAGGTGCAGCCCAGTGGATGGCAGTTAACTGGCTTGTTATGTTCCAACAGGCACCTTGGATTATATTTGTTCTTGGCATAGCAACCTTTGTTCTCCTAATGACCAATTTCATAATGAATGTAGCGGCAATAGCCATATCCCTTCCTGTCTCTCTTGTAATTGCCCAATATCTTGGTGTAGCACCAGATGTAATACTCTATGCGTCTTTGGTGACAGCGGGAATGCCTTTTTTATTACTTATTGGTGCAGCTCCTAATGCTATCTCCTATCAATCAGGGCAGTTTACAACAGGAGAGTTTTTCAAACACGGTATTACAATGAGCATTGTCTTGATTTTAGTACTTGCCGTATTTCTTGTTACAGTATGGCCCCTTTTAGGAATGCCTATAGTTTTAAAATAGGAGAAGGATTATGGTTATAAAACCAATTTTAGAAAGGATTTTTGGAAAATTTTATAAAGAGTATGACTTCCTCAAAAGATCCTATGATGTTCTCAAGGGTTTTGGTTTTA
>CAZYLC010000037.1:0-4897 GCA_964648755.1 uncultured Thermodesulfovibrio sp. | reverse complement strand
GCAGGGATGAAATTTCTCAGACTGTAAGAAGTCATGTAAAGAGAATGTGGGGTGAGGCATTTAATTTTTCCAGTCTTGCCGGACTTTTTACAGCTGGCAAGACTGGACTTAAAGCCTTTATAAGTCACGCTCCAAAGGTTGATGGGAAAGAGCGTTATGTATTCTATGCATTTTCTCATATTGCCATCGATGAAAATGAAAACATGGGAGTATGTAAAAGAAAGGGACTTGAAAAATCCCATGCCTGCGGAGCTCTCTTTTTATTTCTTAATGAACTTTCGAGTGGAAAAATAAACATAAGGCTTGATGAAGAGGACATTGAGGAAAGTCTTCTAAAGAGACGAATTTTAAGGGAACTTAAATACGGAGAAGTTCCTGATCTTCTTACCCTTACAAGAATTACGCTCAAGGTGATTGTTGAAGATTTAGAAAATATCATTGAAAAGGTTATTGAACCTAAGAAAGCTGATTATGCTGTAATTTCTGGAATCCAGATACATGGTCCTGAAGAGAACTACATTGTGCCAGATGAATCTTATATTGTTGTTGACGATGAAAAGAAAAAATTAGAGATTTAAGGAGGATTCATGAAAAGATTACTTTTAATATTTCTTTTTTGCCTTCTTATTTTTAATATTCCAGGCTTTGCTTTAGAGACAGAAAAACCTTCTCAAAATGTTGACATATTTTATATTTCAGGCTCAATTCTTGATTCCCATAAAGAGCCTGTAAGAGATGCTGAGATAAGTTTATTTATCAACGGAAAGCCTCATAAATTAATTACAGACCACAAGGAAACAGATAAAACTGTCACCTCCTCGCACGGAACTTTCCAGATAAACTTCCTTCTTCCAAAGGGTGAGATAGATACAGCAAAAATAGGAATTGAAATTGTAAAGAGTTCTTACAAGAAGACAACTATTGAATTTAAAAAGGAAGATTTTGCTCAGAAAGGAAATGAGTTTTATTTAAGCAAAGATATAATAGTTCAACGCCATCTCGGACCAGCTTTCTGGATTTCAACGGCTGTTTTTTTACTTGCCTATGCTTTGATATCCTTTGAGCTTCTTCACAGAACTGTAGCTGCTATGATAGGTGCAGCCACTATGTTGATACTTACCTATACACTTGGTACTTTCAATCCAGAGTTTCATATCATATCTTTTGAGAGAGCGATTCAGGCAATTGATATGAATGTTATCTTTCTTTTGATGGGTATGATGATTATCATTGGAGTGCTTAAACATACAGGATTTTTCCAGTGGTGTGCCTATATGTCCTATAAGATTGCAAGAGGAAATATTATGACTCTTGCTGTTATTTCTTGCTTTTTTATTGCATTCACCTCTGCTCTTCTTGATAATGTTACCACAATGCTACTTTATACACCTGTTTTAATAGAGATTGCCATAGCTCTTAAGATTAATCCTTTATCTCTCTTAATTCCCGGAATTATGGCATCAAATATAGGTGGCACTGCAACCCTTATAGGTGACCCCCCAAACATCATGATTGGTTCCTATACAGGATTGACCTTTATGCAGTTTGTTTATGCATTAACACCAGTAGTTATTATAAGCATTATTGCTCTTGTAATATACAACAAATTTTTCTATTCCAAGGAATACAAAAAGGGTAAAGTTGATGATATAAATGCTTTTATAAGCTATCTAAGGGAAGAATACAAAATCACAGACAAAACGCTTCTTGGATATGGACTCTTTATTCTGGGGCTTGTAGTGGCATTTTTTGCAACTCATGGTTACTGGCATATGGAGGTGTCAATTCCTGCACTTTTTGGAGCGGGTGTTCTCTTTACATACGCAGTTGTTACGAAGAAAGTTAAGATGCTTGAGCTTATTGAAAAAGACATTGAATGGCCTACCCTGCTTTTCTTTATATTTTTATTTATAATAGTTGGCTCTGTAGAAGAAGCAGGACTTCTTGCTGTCATTGCAGACTGGGTTCATAATCTATCAGCAGGGAATCTCACTGTTGCCATATGTTTGATACTTTGGGTCTCTGCTATAATGAGTGCCTTTGTTGACAACATTCCCTTTACAGCCACCATGCTTCCTATTGTAGCCTATCTGAGCAAAGTAATTCCTGGAGCAGAAAGCAATGTCCTTTGGTGGGCATTGGCACTTGGTGCATGTTTTGGTGGAAACGGAACATTAATTGGTGCCTCAGCTAATGTGGTTACAATCGGAATCGCAGAGTCTGCTGGACATAAAATTAGCTTCTTTGGATTTATGAAATACGCCTTTTTGTATATGATAATTACTGTAGCCATTTGTAATATATGGCTATTGCTTTTCTACTAAAAAGGAGGTTAGAAAATGATTACTTGTCCCTTTGAAAAAGTTTTAATGCCAGTTGACAGAAGTGAAAATTCCCAGAGAGCAATAAAGTTTGCAGGTGCTTTGCTTTCAGAAGCTGATTATTCAAAAATCACCCTTCTTTACGTTATGACTGGAGGTTACCTCAGTGAAAGAATGAAAAATATTGATTTCAGGGCAGAGTTAATAAAAGAAACCCAGATTTTTAAGAAAATTCGAGAGAAACATATTGAGGAAAATATAATACCCTTTCTAACAGAATATGAAAATAATCTCAGGAAATCAGGTTTTAAAGGAAGTTTATCAAAATTAGTTGAAGAAGGTGAAGCAGGAAATAAAATAATTGAAGTGGCAACCAGTGAAAAATTTCAAACGCTAATTATGGCAAGAAGAGGAATGTCAGAGTGGAAGGGATACATTCTTGGAAGTGTATCAAATAAGATAATTCACGGTTTGCTAAATCAAAATATTTATATTGTAGGTCAGAAAATAGTTGATAATCCTGTTTTTAATATCCTGCTTCCTGTTGACGGTTCAGAGTATTCAATGAAGGCAGTACAGCACGTCGCATGTGTTGCAAAACAGTTAAAGAAAATACAAAAAATTACAGTTCTTAGAGTAATTAATGTGTCCCTATATCTTGAAAGAGTAAGGCAGGGCATTGACCCAGAGACAGAAGCAGAAGAAACTCTTTCAAAAGCAAAAAAAATTCTTACAGATGAAGGGGTTGAAACTGGATTAATTGAAACTAAGAGTATTGTAGGATTTCCAAAAGATGAAATCATCAAAGAAATACAGGAATGGGGTTATAATCTTATCATAATGGGACGTAAAGGAAGGTCTGCAATTAAAGACATCGTATTGGGGGGTGTAAGCTCGTCAGTTCTAAATAACTGTTTTGAACAAACAATTGCAATAATTAATCAGTAGGAAAGAAAATTGGAAAAACTAAAAATTCTTCTCATTGACGATGAAGTAGAGTTTTTAAATACTCTTTCCGATCGGCTGTCTTTAAGAAATTACGATGTGAGAGTTGCTACCTCTCCTATTGAGGCAATGCCTCTTTTTTATAATTATTATCCCCATCTCGTTATTCTTGATATAAGGATGCCAGAGATGAACGGAATAGAGTTTCTGAAATTATTAAAAAAAATCAATCCAGCTACTGCAGTAATGATGCTTACTGCTTATGGAGATGTAGAGTATGTAGAGGAAGCTATGAAAGAGGGATCGCTAGAATATATAATTAAACCAATTGATATAAGAGAGCTTATAATAAAGATTGAGAGAGTTAAAGAAAAAATTAAACAAAAGGGGGTATTTTCAGATGTCAAATGAAGAACTTAAAGCAAATGTTTTATTAGTAGATGATGAAGAACAGTTTTTAAAGGTAGTTTCGCAAAGACTTGGCATGAGAGGACTTAAGGTAGAAGCTGCGACAAGTGGAGATGAAGCAATCAAAAAAACAGAACAAAGGGACTTTGATGCAATTATTCTTGACCTTGTAATGCCCGGTAAAAGTGGAATAGAAGTCTTAAAAGAGATAAAAGCTAAACATCCTGATTTGCAGATAATTATTCTCACAGGACACGGCACAGTTGAAGCGGGAGTTGAGGCAATTAAGGAAGGAGCTGTTGATTTCTTAGAAAAGCCAGTGGACTTTGAAAAACTCATGAAGAAAATAGAAGAGGCAAAGAATAAGAGATTTCTTATAATTGAAAAGAAACATGAAGAACATCTAAAAGAAATTCTTCAAAGCAAGGCATGGTAGGGGGGGTAGGCTGGGTCTCAAAGACCCAGCCTTATAAATTAAGGAGGAGATACCTAACTTAGTTCGGAATGGTATTAATGTCCTCCGACATGTAGAAGTCCTGATGCAGCAAGAATTAAAATTAAACACTCAGCAAGAGCAAATATGAAATATGCAATATCTTTCTTTCTCAAAAAAATCGGTAATATTCTTACATAGCAAAGTATTGTTACGGCTCCAAGGAATGCAATAGGAACAAAATTTAAAAAGTCTCCCTTAGTAACCATACTCAACCATGCCCAGCCAGCCTTAATTCCCGCAGAGGATAAATATTCATGAGCCTTTAATTTCCAATATTTAGGAAGGTCTGATATAGGTATCTGGGGAGAAAGTATTCCTGTAATATAAATTATGAATGTTATAATAAGCAAAAGAAGTCCTATTTTCATTCCCCAGTCAAGCCATTTTGCATAGGCAATCTGTTCTTCTTTAATGTGATATTTTGTCATATTTATTCCCTCCTTTATTTCCAGATTCCAAGTCCTTTTAGCAGAGCTCTTGCTCCTGCAAAAAGAAGCATAGCAATAACAATATATCTAACCATTTTAGGTTTAGCAACAGCAAGTATTCTCACTCCCACTACTGAACCAAGCATTATACCTACAATACTCGGAGCAACCATCATTGGTAGAACTGCACCATTATTGAGATAAATCCATGCTGCAGATGTATCTGTAATTGAAAGAAGAAATTTACTTGTTGCAACCGAAACTTTTAATGGAGCTCCCATTAACAAATTTAAAACTGG
>CAZYLC010000036.1:5899-13572 GCA_964648755.1 uncultured Thermodesulfovibrio sp. | reverse complement strand
TAAGGATAAAAGGGAACTACTCAAAAATGTTCTTGGTGGAACAGAGGAAACTACTACAGGTGTGATTCGTCTTAGAGCCATGGCTGAGGACGGAGCACTTCAATATCCTGTAATTGCTGTAAATGATGCCTATACAAAACACCTTTTTGACAATCGTTATGGAACAGGGCAGAGCACAATTGATGGAATTCTCAGGGCAACCAACAGATTACTTGCAGGTTCTATATTTGTAGTTTGTGGTTATGGATGGTGCGGAAGAGGCGTGGCAATGAGAGCTCGAGGAATGGGAGCTCGAGTAGTCGTTACCGAAGTTGACCCTTTAAAAGCCCTTGAAGCAGTAATGGATGGATTTGATGTGATGCCCTTAATTGATGCAGCCAAAATTGGTGATATTTTCATTACAGTTACAGGAAACATTCATGTCATATCTGAAAAAGTATTTTCCAAAATGAAAAATGGCGCAATTGTTGCAAACACAGGGCATTTTAATGTGGAGATAGACATTGAAGGTTTACAGAATCTTTCAAAATCAAAGAGGGTTATAAGAGATTTTGTTGAAGAGTACATCCTCAAGGATGGAAGAAGAATATATCTTCTGGCAGAGGGAAGACTGGTAAATTTAAGCGCAGCAGAAGGACATCCAGCAGCAGTTATGGATATGAGCTTCGCTAATCAGGCACTTTCGGCAGAGTATATATTTAAAAATGCAAAAAAATTGAAGAACAAAGTATACTCTGTACCAGAAGAGATTGATAGGGAAATTGCAAGACTTAAACTTGAAAGCATGGGAATAAAAATCGACAAATTAACAAAGGAACAATTCAAATATTTACACACCTGGCAAGAAGGCACATAAGAAAAATACCTGCTAATCTGAGTTTATAAAAAAAGCGGTGAGGAATCTCACTGCTTTTTTTATAAAATATAATTCAGAGATTTTGAAATTTATTATAAAAAAAAGCCTGGCGGTGACCTACTTTCCCATGACCTCACGGTCATAGTATCATCGGCCCTGGCGGGCTTAACTTCCGTGTTCGGAATGGGAACGGGTGTTTCCCCGCCGGCATAACCACCAGACATTTTTATATTACCATGAACTTCTAAAAAATTGCAAGCACTTAAATAATCGTATCAAAAATTTTGGGAAAAATTTTTATTCATAGAATTAAGCAATTATATATTGTAAAATTTATAACAAATTTTACATAATAATTATCACTTATCTTATCCATCTGGAGGGAAAAATGTTAATTGTTCAGAAATATGGAGGCACTTCTGTAGCAAATATTGAAAGAATAAAAGCTGTAGCAGAAAGAGTTTCTAAAACAGCCAAAGAAGACAATAAAGTCGTGGTTGTAGTATCTGCAATGGCTGGTGAAACAGACAAACTTATAGGTCTTGCTAACCAAGTCTGTGCTGACCCTCCTGAAAGAGAGATGGATTTGCTACTGTCATCCGGTGAAAGAGTAACCTCAGCACTCACAGCAATGGCACTACATGGCATGGGTCATAAAGCAATCGCACTTACAGGTAGACAAATGGGAATAATTACCGATGCAGTACACACTAAAGCAAAAATTGAAAAAATAATTGCCACAAGAGCTGTAAAGGCTTTAGAGCAAGGTTACATAGTTGTTGTTGCGGGATTTCAGGGCATTACTGAAGACGAAGATGTAACAACACTTGGAAGAGGAGGTTCAGATCTCACAGCAGTTGCAATAGCCGCAGCTTTGAATGCTGATTTGTGCGAAATTTATACTGACGTTGATGGAGTATATACAGCAGATCCAAATATAGTACCAGAAGCAAAAAAGCTTGATAAAATATCCTATGAAGAAATGCTTGAACTTGCTTCTCTCGGTGCAAAAGTACTGCAGACTCGCTCTGTTGAGTTTGCAATGAAATATAATGTTCCTGTAGTAGTTCGTTCAAGCTTTAATTATAATCCTGGAACCTTAGTTACAAAGGAGGATAAAGACATGGAAAAAGTTGTAGTATCAGGTATTGCCCATGATAAAAATCAGGCAAAAATAACAATAGTAAAAGTACCCGATAAACCTGGAATAGCAGGTAAACTTTTTAGAACAATCGCTGATTCAAATATTGTTGTAGACATGATTGTTCAGAACATAAGCAGTGACGGTAAAGCAACTGATATTTCATTTACCGTGCCTAAAACAGATGCTAAAAAAGCTCTTGATATAACTGAAAAAATATGCAAAGAACTTGGGGCGAAAAAGGTCATATTAAACGAAGGGATTGCTAAAGTGTCTATAGTAGGTGTTGGTATGAGAACTCACTCAGGAGTAGCTCTTGCAAATCATAAAATAAATATTATGGCAATAAGCACATCAGAGATAAAAATATCCTGCCTCATAGATGTAAAATATACAGAACTTGCTGTAAGAGTACTTCACGATACCTTTAAGCTCGGTGAATAATAATGGATTTCCCATCTCCAAAGGGCTTTGAATACTCTGTCACAAAGGCAGGTATAAAATATCCAGATAGATATGACCTTGCTCTAATTTACTCAAAAAAACCAGCTCAGATCGCAGGCGTATTCACAACAAACCAGATAAAAGCAGCCCCTGTTAAGCTTTGCATGAAAAGAATTAAAGGAGGGATTGCTCAAGTAGTAATTGCCAACAGCGGAAATGCTAATGCTTGCACAGGCAAAAAAGGCATGGAAGATGCCTATGAAATTACATATAAAGTTGCTGAACGGCTTGGTATAAATAAAGAATTAGTATTCCCTCTTTCAACTGGCGTTATTGGAATGCCTATGCCCATGGAAAGAATTATTCCTGCGATTGAAGACCTTGTAAAAAACTTAGGAAAGGCAGAACCACTTCAGGTAGCTCAGTCTATTATGACAACTGACACCTTCCCTAAAATTGCTTCTAAACAGATAGAAGCAGGGAATAGAGTAATTACTATGCTTGGCTATTGCTGACAGCTTCAACGCAATAACCGTAGACGGGGACATGTCAACTAATGATACGGTTCTTTTACTTGCCAATGGAGAAGCAGGCAATCCCAAAATAGAAAGGAAAAGCAATCTGTGGAAGCCTTTTAGAGAGGTGCTCCATGAAACTTGCCTTGAACTTGCTAAAATGATTGTCAAAGATGGGGAAGGTGCTACAAAATTTATAACAATAAATGTTAAAGGTGCTAAAAGTCTATCTGATGCAAGAAGAATTGCAAGAACAGTTGCTAATTCTCCTCTTGTGAAAACAGCCTTTTATGGAGAAGACCCTAACTGGGGAAGAATCATTGCTGCTGTAGGATATTCTGGCGTTCCAGTGAAAGAAGAGAAAATAGAAATTTATATAAATGGAATCTGTCTTTTTGAAAAGGGTTTACCTACAATGAGAGAAGAGGAGCTTCAGAATTCTTTAAAACAAAAGGAAATAGAAGTTTTGATAAATTTAAATCTTGGAACCTCCTGCGCAAGACTATTTACCACAGACCTTTCAGAAGAATACGTAAGAGTAAATTCGGCTTATAGAACATAAAGCTAAGATAAAATTAGGAATCGCACAAAGAATTTTGTCATGCCCTTTAGTTTCCAAGTTTTTGATCCTTCTATTTCATTAGTAATTTTATATCTGAAATACTCTGAATATCTTAGCACTTTAGCACTTACCGGAATGCGGGATACTCCTTCTATTTTTTGTATACTCTAATCATTCTACAACTGTTATTATCCTATCTAAAAATCAATCAAATAATAGTTCATCCAGAGTTTATCAATTTAGACTCAAAAATCAGTAAATTTGCTTCATAAACCCTTGACTTTACTAAATCTTAATTTTTATCTCAAATTTTTGTTGTATAACTTTTTTTATTATGGATTCTCCTAATTTAATCAATCTACATATCTGTCAAAGGCTGATTTCAAGATATTAAGAAACACCAGTGAGTAGTGGTGTTGGAAATTTCGTCCTTAGATAGTGAAGGTGGGTTTAGAACATAGAGAAGTATAGGAACTTAATGATACGATGACAAGACAGCTACGTAAGGACCTAAGAGGAGTTAGCATTAATGCAGTATTTGTAAAGATGAATGAGCTAACTGATATAATAAATACACAGGTAGTAGGATACACGAGGAATACCATAGATGATGGAGATGCATTTGTTGTATAATTTTTTTAGTGGATTTTGCAAATGTATGTTGAAAAGTTGTTGAAAACTTTTCATTTTGGGGAGATTTGCAAAAACCTGGGAAAAAGATCTTTGAAAACAATGTGTTACGAGGGAATAGTCCAAACAGGTATCCCTAACGTTAGGGGCTGAGACTGTAGGTCAACCTTCTCGCTTGACAACGTATCGTCTTAATTTATTTGTGCATCCTACAAACGTAAGATCTAAGTCTAAACAACCAATTGATCTTGCTTAGGCAAGTTATAGATTGAATCATTACGATTGAGCGAATCGACGTAAAAAATGTCTCAGATTTGCAGAGTATAGCAGGGATGGAGAATGCCTAAAGTGGAAACAATACCTTGTCAGCGAGATTATTTTTGAGGATGAAAGGGGTAATAATTGACAAGGTAGTGTAAAATATTTTGTGTAAACCTTCCTTTCGCAGCGCTTTTGTTCAGTGTGGAATAGATTAGTAGAAAAATGTAAAATAGTAGAAAATATCTAAACAATGATTTACTTGCGTGGGCATCATCTTATATGTTTGCATTTCTTTACTGGAGAGGGATACAGCAAAGAATTTGTTGAAAACCTTTATTCAGTAATTAATAGAACAGAAAATGAAATTATTCATGTTGCTGAAGGAGCAGATGAAATATGTAAAAAATGTCCATATCTTATAGACAATATCTGCAAAGATGAAAAAGAAATAGCAGATATGGATAAAACTGCCCTAAAATTGCTAAAACTTAAAACAACTGATAATGTTTCATGGGATGAAATAAAGAAAAACCTACTTGAAATCTTTAATCATTGGTATAAGCTTTATTGCGTGCCCTGTATCTATATGGATGTTTGCTCAAAAACTTCGCTATTTAAGTCTCTTAGGAAGAGTTCTATCTGCTAAACTTCTTTTTGAATCTATCCTTTCTTTATAGAACTTTATTGAATCTTCAACATCCTTCAACCCTTCAGCGTATACATATCTTAAGTATCCTTCAGTTCTATATGAGGTAATATTTCGCAGTCTTTCTTTAAGGGTTAAAAAATAGCAGTAATAGAAAAGGTCTTCGTCAGGAACATAACCATCCTTGTAAACAGCTTCATTTACTTTATTAAGAAAGTAATACTGTTCTGATGGAGATAACTCCTTCAAAAACTTTTTTGCAGTCTCTCTATCAAAAACTTCTGCCATTGTGATTAATTATATCAAACCATCCCTCTTATCAATTTAGTTATCCTCAAAAGCTCTCTTACTTCCTGTTCCCAAGATTCACTTCTGTATGGTGAAATTCTCTCTATTAAAACAGTTGACCCTGTTGAACGAATCACAACATTGCCACACTGCTGCAAAACATTATAAAAATCACCATGAAAGGTTGGTGTAAAGCTATTTTTGTGAATATAAAGTTCTGAATACTTTATTGATTGGTCAGAAAAATAATGTTCAACTTTATTGAATCCTGAGGATGAGAGTGATAATTCATTACCCTTGCGAAGGATATTACCAATCTTGCCTTTTATTGAGGGTATATGAAAGAGAATCCATCTCCCAGTTTTTAATCTTTGAGGTATTACTGCTATTAGTGAATTGTTATCACCCTCTGTATTTGAAACCCAGCAAATCTTCAAATCATCCTGTGGTCTCTGGAACGCCTGTTCTATGAAAATCGGATAAGGAACTGTTGATTTAAAGGCTTCTTTGAGGGGTTGAATTTTAGGGTCTGACAAATCCAAATTTATAAATCCTTCATGGGACAAAGCCTTGTTAATAGGGATGGCGACTTTTTGATTGGGCTTCCTCTTGCCAAAAAATAACACAAGAATAAAAATTACAAAAGCTAAAAATATTCCTAATAAACCTACAATCATAATTCAATTTAATCTAACATATGTTTACCATAAAACTTAAACCTTTATTCATATCCAGAAAAAAAAGTTTGTAAAAATTTGCCTCAAAGTCCTATATTTATTAATGCCTGATGAAGTCAATATTGTTTTTTCATCACATAGAGTTGAGTTTCTGTCATCAATTTATGATTGGATGAAGCAATCTGACTTTATAATTCTTGAAGAAGCTCCAAATGAAATGTTCAGGAAAATGCTAAAAGAGGAAATCTCTATTGAGAAATATCTCGAAGAAGAGATTTTTGAATTTCCTGAGTTTTCCTACCGATTCTATGAAATTCTCAAGAAACTTTACAGAAATGGAAAGGAGATAGTACAAATTGAACCCTATATGGAGAGACTTTTAAAAATCTATGATTTGTTTTCTGAAGGAAAAATGCCTCAGGATATAGAAAAAATTGCAGAATTGAAGGATGTATATAAAATGGAGAAGAGAGCAACTAAAGAATTGATAGATTTCTATGAAGCATCAATAAGTAGTCCCTTTATTGAAATAGTTGAAAAAGTAAAGAAATTTGCTAAGGCTGATGCTGAAAGATTTCGTCTCCGCGATACTCTTCGCGCTAATGAGATTGTAAATTCATTGCCTCAGAAGGGTAAAGTTTTCATTGAAGCAGGTGCTATTCATCAGTATTTAAGAAAAGTGCTTTCTGAGAAATTAGCAAGTCATTGTAAGATAAATAAGGTTTTTTCATTAGAAAATACAGTAAAAGAACTGACTGGCAAGAGATGGCTCTTTCCACCTGGAGACATCCTTACACTTAGGTATATTTTCAACAAAAGGGAGAATGAAGAGTGGGAAAATCTTCTCTCTGCAAGGTCTCTTATCTACATAATGCTAATTGAAAAGGAAGAGATGCTTCCTGAAGAGAAAAATAAAACACCCCATCTTATTGACGAGATTGAAATTGTAAGAATGGTCAATAAACTTTCATTCAAGGATTGTGAAAGGCTTTATAGGGAAATAAGATTTAAAAATAAAGAAAAGGCAAAAGGGATTGTTAATAACTTTGTTTTATCAAAACAGCAGCCAATAGTGCTTTAGTAACATCTTCCATAAAGGAAAAATTAAGCTTTTCAGGTGTGTCTTGAGAGGTATGATAATAGGGATTTCTGAACATGGCTGTATCGGTAAGCATTACTGCCTGAAAACCTGCATCCCAAAAAGGTGCATGGTCACTGAATCTTGTTTCAAGGGATAGCCAGCCATTCATTGGAACTTTATGTGTAATAAGGTTAAGTGAAGGAACAAAAGTTTTTGCCTGTTCAAAAAGCTCCAAAAGAACATTGGATTTCCCATTTCCCACAACGCCAAGAAAATTTCCCACATCTGGTCCTTTTGTAAAAGCGGGAAGTTTTTGTGAACCCTTTAAATCTGAGTAGTAACTTACTGACTCAAGTATCAGGGCTTTGTATCTGTGCCCAAGCTTTTTGAACTTTTTAACAAACTGACTGCTTCCGATTATGAATTTAAGGTCAAAAGCCTGGGGTTCTTCAAGGGTAAAGGCAACAAATTTTATCTTTTCAGCAACTGGAGTCTCTCTAATAACTCTTGCTAATTCAAGCATTACAGCCACACCGCTTGCATTGTCATCAGCACCGGGAGACCCTATAGCA
>CAZYLC010000036.1:2914-5889 GCA_964648755.1 uncultured Thermodesulfovibrio sp. | reverse complement strand
AGTGTGCTCCTATCAATAACCATTCTTTATTTGAGTTAATACCCCTTAGAGTGGCTATGATATTTTTATACTCTTTGCCATTATAGGAAAATCCATCAATTTCAACGATATAGCCGTATTCTCTAAATCTATCTTCAATAAATTTTGCTACTGATAAGAGGGCTTCGTAGTTATAACAGCCGTGTCTTGGAATGGATATTGATTGAACAATGTTTTTAAGGTTGTTCTGTTCTATTTTCTGTAAGACTTTTTCAATATCCATTTTATATTTCGAAATCAATGGATTTTTGTTCTAAAACTGCTCTTTTATGCTCGTAGATTCTTTCTTTTTCAACTATGTGCAAAACCCTCCATCCTCTTTCTTTAAGAACTTCCGAGATAAATCTTCTATGACAGCGAAAGAAGAGCTTTTCTGCACATAAAAATACTGATAAACTACGTCCTGCAATTTCTTCAAGTTTTTCAATTCCTTTTGCAAATTCTTCTGTTTTAGTGTAATTGTCATAACCACCTTTTCTAAAGCCCCCGAGTTCCCTTCCAAGAGAGACATATCTGATTCCTTCTTTTTCTAAAGCTTCTATGAGACTTTCCGAATTGAAATGGGGAAATTTTTTTGATTGAAGGAAACTTCTTACATCTATAGCTGTCTTTATTCGATACTTTTCTAAAATTTCTATGAACTCATCAATTGAACGGTTACTTGTGCCAATTGTATAAATCAGTTTTTCAGACAATTTTTATTATTGCTTCATCAAGGCTCTTTATTTTCTTCGATGATGGTGTCTCATCGGGATAACCAATTCCTATACAGGCAATAATTCTTAAATTTTTTGGAATATCTAGTACCTGTCTTACATGATTTTCTCTTTCCATAGAGTCAGGATTATAAATAGCACCCCAGCATGCTCCTAATCCAATAGAATGAGCTTCAAGTAAAAGTGCCATAATTGCACATCCCATGTCTTCAAGCCAATGATTGCTTTTCTTTTCATCGGCTAAAGCCACTATAACATAGGGTGCATTTTCAAGAAACTTTGTATAAGGTTGAGCTTTGCTTAATTTTTGAATTGTTTCTTTATTCTTAACAAGAATGAATGACCAAGGTTGAGAGTTTCTCGCTGAGGGAGCATAAAGTGCTGCTTCAATACATTTTATAATCATCACCTCTGATGGAGACTCATTTTTGTATTTTCTAATACTTCTTCGAGTTCTGATTATCTCAAAAATATCCATATTTAAATTATAGCACAGGTTAAAAAGAGAAAATGAACTTGTATAGGAAATGTTGTATCTATTAATATTAAATATGAACGATAAAATTCAACTTGAAAAAAAACGAGAGATCTCATCAGATATCCCTAATCTTTACAGAGTTTATCTAATCAATGATGACTATACTACTATGGATTTCGTTGTTCACATATTAATGACTATATTCGGTAAATCAAAAATAGAAGCAACCAAAATTATGTTGCATGTGCATCGTAATGGAAAAGGACTTGCAGGCATATATACTAAGGAAATTGCTGAAACAAAGGTACATGAGGTAGAAAAACTTGCAAGAATTAATGGTTTCCCTTTAAAATGCATTATAGAAAGAGATGATAGATAAAGATTTACAAATAATAATAACTGCAACTGTGGAAGATGCTATTGAAAGGGGTCATCAGTATTTGACAGTAGAGCATCTTACCTACGCAATTTTACATGATGAATACGGCATGGAAATAATAAAAAACTGCGGTGGCAATCCAGAAAAGATTAAAATGAGCCTTGAGACCTTCCTTGATCAAAATATACCAAAGAAAAAAGGAAAAGGACAGGCTCATCCAACAATAGCTTTTCAAAGAGTAATGGAAAGAACTCTAAACCATATAAAATCAGCTGAAAAAAAACAGGCTGATGCAGGAGATTTTCTTGCTGCAATTTTCCTTGAAGAGGAAACTTATGCAGTAAGCCTTTTAAAATCTTACGGAATATCAAGAATAGATATTTTGAATTACATCTCCCACGGAATACCTAAAACAGATTATGAGGAAGAGGGTGTCAAAGAAGATAAAAAAGTAGATGCTCTCAAAACCTTTACATCTGAATTAATAGTAAAGGCAAGAAAAGGAGAGATTGACCCAATTGTAGGAAGACAGAATGAATTAGAAAGGGTCATTCAGATTCTCACAAGAAGGAGAAAAAATAATGTTATCCTTGTCGGAGAACCTGGAGTAGGTAAAACAGCAATAGTGGAGGGACTTGCTTTAAAAATTGCCAAAGGTGATGTCCCCCAACATCTGAAAAATTTTAAAATATATGCTCTTGATATGGGCTCTCTTCTTGCTGGGACAAAATACAGAGGCGATTTTGAAGCAAGAATGAAAACCCTAATAAATTCTCTCTACAATATCAGAAATTGCATCCTCTTCATTGATGAAATTCATACAATTGTAGGTGCAGGTTCAGCAAGTGGAAGCACTGTCGATGCCTCTAATCTACTAAAACCTATCCTTATTGAAGGGAAAATAAGAACCATAGGGGCTACAACCTATGAGGAATATAGAAATTATTTTGAAAAAGATAGAGCTCTTTCAAGAAGATTTCAGAAAATAGATATAACTGAACCTACGGAAGAGGAAACCTATGAAATTCTCAAGGGACTTAAAAACTATTATGAAAACCATCATGGAGTAACCTATACGGATGAAGCTTTGAAAGCTGCGGCTCAACTTTCTGCACGTTACATCAACGATAGATTTTTACCAGACAAGGCAATAGACCTCATTGATGAGGCAGGCGCTGTAGTAAGGCTTTATCAGGAAGACAAGATTGTTGATCAAAAGGTTATTGAACAGACCGTATCTAAAATTGCGAGAATCCCCTCGCAAGAAATTACCTCAAATGACATTGATAGACTTAAAAATCTCGAAGGAGAATTGAAAACGCAGATTTTCGGGCAAGATGAAGCAGTAGACGCTGTTGTAAGA
>CAZYLC010000036.1:1413-2904 GCA_964648755.1 uncultured Thermodesulfovibrio sp. | reverse complement strand
ATAAAACTATCCAAGGCAGGACTTAAAGAAATTCAGAAACCCATAGGTAGCTTCCTCTTTACAGGACCTACGGGGGTTGGTAAAACTGAATTAGCAAAACAACTGGCAAACAAGTTAGGTATAAATTTCTTAAGATATGACATGAGCGAATATATGGAAAAACATTCTGTAGCAAAGTTAATAGGAGCACCCCCTGGATATATAGGATTTGAACAAGGAGGACTTCTTACTGAACAAATAAGAAAAACTCCCCACTGTGTTCTTTTGCTTGATGAGATAGAAAAAGCCCATGAAGATATATTTAATATTCTTCTTCAGATAATGGATTACGGTACTCTCACAGATAATACAGGTAGAAAAGCAGATTTTAGGAATGTAATCTTAATAATGACCTCTAATCTCGGGGCAAGAGAAATGGAAAAGCCGGTAATCGGATTCGGAGATAGAACTTCAGATCAAATAAATAAAGGCAAAGAAGCAATTGAAAGACTATTTAGTCCTGAATTTAGAAACCGTCTTGATGCTGTCATAGCATTCAATCCACTACCTGAAGATATTGTTATAAAAATAGTAGATAAATTCATATCAGAGCTAAATACCCAATTATCAGAAAAAAATATTAAAGTTTCTCTTACTGAAAAGGCAAAAAAATGGCTTTCCAAGAGAGGATTTGACCCTAAGTTTGGTGCAAGGCCTTTGCAGAGACTTATTCAAAAGGAAGTTAAAACTCCTTTGGTGGAAGAGATTCTCTTTGGTGAACTTAAAAATGGTGGGACAGTGATAATTGATATTGTCAAAGATACATTCCATTACAAAGTAAATGACTGTATTCCTGCTTCCTGATGCTCTTGTCTTCCCTGAACCTGAATTGGCTGAACCTGATGGCTTACTCGCAATAGGTGGAGATTTAAGCCCAGAAAGATTAATTCTTGCTTATAAATCTGGCATATTCCCCTGGTATAATCAACTACCTATTATGTGGTGGTGTCCACCTGTAAGACCTCTAATTTTTCTTAGACTTTTTAGACTTTCTAAAAGTCTAAATCATATTTTGAAAAGAGATATCTTCACTGTGACTTTTGATAGAGATTTTTTAGGAGTTATTGAGGGCTGTGCTAATGCAAAGAGAAGAGACTCAATAGACACATGGATTACTCCAGAAATGAAAGAAGCTTATGTTCAACTTTACAGTCTTGGCTTTGCTCACTCTGTAGAAGTATGGAAAGAAGATAACCTCGTAGGTGGACTTTATGGAGTTGCAATAGGTAAAGCCTTTTTTGGAGAGTCCATGTTTTCCCTATTAAGCAATGCTTCAAAAGTTGCCCTCGCATGCCTGGTTGAGTTTTTGATTGAGAACAATTTTTATTTTATTGATTGTCAGATAACCAACGAACACCTTTTGAAAATGGGTGCAATAGAGATCCCACGGATAGTTTTTTTGAAAATTCTCAGCGAAGCGATATCAAAAAATTTTATAAATAAGAAGTGGAA
>CAZYLC010000036.1:0-1403 GCA_964648755.1 uncultured Thermodesulfovibrio sp. | reverse complement strand
ATTTATACCCGTGAAACAGCTCATTTCCTCAAAGAAAAATTAATTAAAAGGAGTAATCATCAATGAAACTTCTGCTTTTTGATATTGATGGAACCTTATTGAGCGCCGGAGGTGCTGGCACAAGGTCTCTTAATAAAGCCTTTGAAAAAGTGCTTGGGATAAAAGAGGCTTTTAAAAATTTTGAAATGGCTGGTAAAACCGATATACTCATAGTTAAAGAAGGTCTTAAAAGGTGGGATATTGAACCAAATACATCATTAATTGGTGAGATTATTGAACATTATCTCTCTTTTCTGAGAATTGAGATTAATAATAACTCGAAACATTTAAAACCAGGTGTTCTTGAGTTTATCCAACTAAATAGGGAAAAGTTCAACTATCCTATGGGATTATTAACAGGTAATCTTGAAAGGTGTGCACGAATCAAACTCGAACCTTTTGACTTAAATACCTTTTTCCCTTTCGGAGCTTTTGGTAGTGACCATGAAGACAGAAATCATCTTTTACCAATAGCAATTGATAGATTTTTCTTTAAATTCCAAAGGAAAATTGAGTTTAATCAATGTATTGTAATAGGTGATACGCCCAGAGATGTTGCTTGTGCAAAGCCCTACGGAGCTTGCGTAGTGGCAGTAGCCACAGGACCCTATAGTAAAACTGATTTAGAGAAAACAGATGCAGATGTGGTAGTTGAAAACTTATTGGAGATTAATAAGTTAATGCCACTTCTGACTTAATGAAATTGCGATGGGAAAATTTCCTGTAACTGAAAAAAAAGAAAAGGAACTTCTAAAGGATATGGAAGACCTTGGTATAAAAGAAATTGATATGGAAGAAAAATTCATTAAATGCTCAGGGCATGGAGGCCAGAAAGTTAATAAAACCTCTACAGGAGTTTATCTTAGGCATATTCCAACAGGCATTGAAGTTAAATATACAAAAGAACGTTCACAAGGACTAAATAGATTTTTTGCAAGAAGACTGCTTGTAGAAAAAATTAAAGAAAAGCTCGGATTACCAACTGAAAAATCAAAGGAAATAGAGAGAATTAGAAGAAAGAAAAGATTAAGTAAGAAAATAAATAAAGAAAGAGAGGGCAAGTAGCCCTCTCTTTTATCTGGGTATTAGTTTTGTTGCTAATTGAATTCTTATTGTAGCCCTCTCAAGAGCCGCCTGCGCTCTTGCATGGTCAATGTCAGCCTCACCAGCTTGTGCCTTGCGAAGTCTTTCCTCTGCACGTGCCAATGCAGCTTTCGCTCTCTCCACATCAATCTCTTCAACTTTCTCAGCACTTCCCACTAAAACTAAAACTCTATCATTCAGAACTTCGCAATATCCGCGGTTAATAAATACATATTGAGTTTGTCCGTCTTTCTTATAAGTGAGAGAGCCAATTCTTAAAG
>CAZYLC010000035.1:5463-14343 GCA_964648755.1 uncultured Thermodesulfovibrio sp. | reverse complement strand
GAGGGTTTTCTCTAAGAGGTTTGTATTTTCTTTTAGATTTCTTATTTGAGGCAACGATTATTTTTCATTTAGATTTTTGATGAGGCAATTCGAATTAAAGAAAAATTTTTTAATTTTTGGTATAATTTAGCATGCAATTTTCTGATATAAAAAAACTTAGTGAACTTATTGATATTTCAGGGGATTTAATTAATATATTTAAAGAGGCTATTCCAAAATCAATTTCTATGGTCAAATCGGAAATTTTATCAAATTCCAATTTGTATTATTTAATTGGAAATAATCCTATAAAATTTTTAGAGGATTTGCTTGAAAATGAATCGAGAATCATAATGAAATCTATGGAAGTAGATAATTTTAAATTTCTCACTAAAAACTTATCTCGATTATATAGTATCTACATAAATAGAGGATTTCAGCGAGAGTTCTTCAAAATAGAAAATTTTTCCTGGAGTTTTGCACTACCTTCTAACATGATAAGATACGGAGAAGAGATAAAAAAGCTATATTCCCTTATAAATCAAAATCTTGAAAATATTGTTTTCTATCTCGATTTTTTACCACCAAAATATGAGCACCCTAAAGAATATGATGATTTTATAAGAAATTTTTTGATAAGGCTTTTGATGGGAGACAATACAGAAGCAGAAATTTTAATAAAAACTTTCTTAGTAGATGATGAGAGAAGGGAAAGGGTTTATTATTCTATTTTTTATCCTTCAATTTATATGATAAGAAGGCTTTATGACACAGGCTTTATTGATGAATCTGAGTCATATATGGCTTTTTCTGTTTTAGGCAAAACTCTTTCATCAATTTATAGAGAAAAATTACATGAAAAGAGTTTAAAATGCTTTTCCCTTTACGTCCCCACTGATAATATAGTTGGTGAGAGAATTCTTAATTCTTATTATAAGTTGGAGTCACAGATTTTTTCAGATATTTTGTCCTGGCAAGGAATTAATAGTCTATCAATAAATGTAAAGGAAATAATTAATAAGGATTTCAACTATGAAAACTGTATTGCCTTTTTCTGGGGAGTTTCCCCCTTCAATTTGCAAGATTTTAAACATTTTGCAGGAATATTAATGGCTAAGTCGTCTACTTGCAGAATTTTCATCTTCTCAGAAGATTTAGAGCACTTTAAAGATTTAAGTGACTATGGAGTTTTAATTAACGATCCAAAAGAATCTTTGGAGGTAATAAAAAATGTTTGAAAAATATTTAAGAAAAATATTTGAAAAGGATGAGCCTATTGAGGATAAAAAGTTAAATGATGATTTAACCAATCTACTTCAGTTAAATTTTGATTTTTTAATTAATTATGTAAATAATCTTGGCAATATAGTTTTTTTTATAACAGATAAAGACTTAATTATAAAGTATGCTAATAAAACTTTTTTAAGAATGGTTAATTTAGAGGATGTTATAGATAGGAGTTTAAAAATATTCTTACCTCCCTATATAAAATATTTACCAGTTCCAGAGTCTGAAAAAAGTGAAAAAATTTACCTCCATTTGAAATGTAGAAAGCCTGATGTGAACATATGCCTTGAGGGTTATGTTTCACTAAAGAATCAGATGCTCCTATTCCTTCTTGAAAAGAGGATTTTTATTTATCATGAACTTTTTGAAAAAATTTCTGAGTTAAATAATGAAATTGCTAACTTAACCAGAGAGGATCAGAAAAAAAATACCATAATTGAAAAGCTTAGAAACGAATTGAAGGAAGCCTTAAGGAAAGACTTAGTTACAGAGGTATTTAATCGAATATATCTTAAAGAAGTTTTAGAAAGAGAAATAGGTAAAAAGAGGAGATATAAAATTCCTTTAAGTTTAGTTTTAGTTGATATTGATAACTTCAAGCAGATAAACCAAAATTACGGTAGAACTACAGGAGATAAAGTTCTTAGACAATTTGGCAGGCTTTTGATTGAAAATACGAGAATGGTTGATATGGTATTTCGCATGGAGGACGATAATTTTATTCTCTTATTGCCAAATACAAATATTGATGGTGCTAATGTTGTAAGTAAAAAAATTAAAAATGTAACAAATTCTACCCTTTTTGAGGGAAACATAAGCATGAGCATAAATACTGTAGCTGCAGAATGCTCAGAAGATGATACTGTAGAGACTCTGATCGATAAAGTTTATAAATCAATGCAACTAAGCATTTAAAATTAAAATAAAAATTCACAAAAAACATTAAATTATAGTAAATTATTATAATTCGATAAGGGAGGCTTTTATGATTGATAAAGCTAAGGTTGAGCAAGTTTTAGGTAAAATTAGAGTAGGACTTATGGCTGATGGTGGAAACATTGATTTAGTTGAAATTAAAGATAATATTATTTATGTAAAACTAAAAGGTGCCTGCGGAACTTGTCCTATGGCAACTCTTACGCTTAAAAATTGGGTTGAAAAGACTTTGAAGAGCGAGATACCGGAAGTCAAAGAAGTAGTAGCCGTATAATGTAATGTTAAGAGTTTTTATATTTTTTTTACTGATTTTTTCCGTATCAGTAGTATTTGCTGAAGATAAGCTTCAGGTTAGGGATATAAGGCATTACGAAATTAATAATGGTATTAGAGTAATAATTGAAACCAGTGGTCTTGTAGATTTTTCAAGGGGGCAAATTAAAAATCCTGAACGATTATTTTTTGATCTAAAAAATTCCTCCTTGAATAAAGAAATCAAAAAAGAGTTTTCAATAAATAAATCTAATATAATCAAAATCCGAATAGGTCAGTATGATGCCAATACAGTAAGAATTGTCTTTGATCTTTTAACGAAGGAGTATGAATTCAAAATAATTCAACTTGAAGATCCTTTTAGATTGGTTATAGATATTTACTCAGCTAAGGAGAATAAGGATTCCTCCAAAGAAACAGAAAATGATAAAAATTTAAAAACTACTATTAGAAGAAAAGTAGTTATTGACCCTGGTCATGGTGGTAAAGATCCCGGAGCGATCGGTCCTAATGGAATTATGGAAAAGGATGTTGTACTTGATGTAGCTCTTAAATTTAGAGAAATAATGAAAGATAATCCTAAATATGAGATAATTTTGACAAGAGATAGAGATGTTTTCATCCCACTTAATGAAAGAACAGATATTGCCAATAAAGCAAAGGCAGAACTTTTTATTTCTATCCATGCAAATGCTTCACCAAATCACTATGCCCGAGGAATTGAGACTTATCTATTAAATTGGACTGATGACGAAGAGTCAATAAGGGTTGCTGCAAGAGAAAATGCTATATCTGTAAAGAAAATGAAAGAGTTAAGAGGAGAAATAGGCACTATGCTTGCCTCTCTGGAGAGAGAAGCTAAGAGAGATGATTCTGTAAAACTTGCAGGATATATTCATAATTCTATGATTAATAACTTAAAACCTTCTTTTTCAAGAAATGACAACGGAGTCAAACAGGCGCTTTTTTATGTTTTAGTTGGTGCTCAAATGCCCTCATGTTTACTTGAAATTTCCTATATAAGTAATCCTGAAGAGGAGAAACTTCTTTCTGACGAAACTTACAGAATGAAAGTTGCGATGGCAATAGCTGATGGCATAGAGAATTATTTTGTTAAGTCAGATAAAATTAAAAAGGTTAAATATACTAACAATTTTTTGATAAGGGCAGACATTAAAAAAACAAAAAACAAAAAAGAAAGACCAAAGAAGCTCTAAATGGATTTATTTATAAAGAATGCCTCTCTAATTGATGGAACAGGTAAGCCTTTACGAAAAGCCAATGTGGGAATAAAAAAAAATAAAATTATCTATATTGGAAAAGAAAATTTTTCAGCACAGAGAATAATTGATGCAAGTAACTATATCCTTACTCCCGGATTTATTGATACCCATTCCCATTCAGATTTTACAATTATTGCAGACCCTCGTGGAGAGGGTAAAATAACCCAGGGTATTACAACAGAAATCAATGGAAACTGCGGGGTTTCAGCCTTTCCCCTAGAGGGAGAGGTTTTAATAAGAAGGCTCCCTGAAATTCATAATCTTGGCATTAAGGCTTGGAAAAATATTAATGAATACATTGCACTCTTAAAGGAAGTAAATCCATCATTAAATCTTGCCTTTTTATGCGGACATGGAAATATTAGAGGCTCTATTATTGGATATAAAAATTTATCAGCTAATAGAGGGCATATAATGAAGATGAAGAATATTCTTAAACAACAATTTTCTCATAAAATAAAGGGACTTTCTACGGGTTTGATATATCCTCCAGGAATTTTTGCAGATACAGAAGAACTTGTTGAAATAAGCAAAGTAGTTCGTTACTTTAGAGGTATTTATGCAACCCATATGAGAAGTGAAGGTGATAGACTACTTTCCGCAGTTGAGGAGACTTTACTGATTGGAAGAAAGGCAAAAGTTCCCATACATATCTCCCATCTCAAAACATCAGGAAAAGAAAACTGGTGGAAAATAGACTCTCTCATGGCAACAATAGAAGCAAGCCAAGTAGAGGGAATAAGGGTAACTGCTGATAGATATCCCTATATAGCTTCTGCTACTGACCTTGATGCTTTCCTTCCTTCGTGGATAGTTGAAGGAAGTAGAGAAGAGATTATAAGTAGGCTTAGGAGTTTGAGGATACGAAAAGAGATAAAAGAGTATTTACGGTCAAAGGGAGAAAACTTTCTTCAGAGTCTGGTGATATCTGATGTACTATTTGAAGGCGATAAAGGGTTTGAGGGTAAAAGACTTGGAGATTTGACAACTTTAGAGAACTGTTCTAATTTTATAGCTGATGTTCTCATTCGTTCTAATCTATATGTGGGAGTAATATATTTTGGTATGAAAGAAGAAAATCTTATGAAAATACTATCAAAACCCTATGTAATGATTGGTACAGATAGTGCAGCAAGATGTAGTAATGGGATTACTGCACAGGGGAAACCCCATCCAAGAGGGTTTGGAAGTTTTCCAAGGTTTCTAAGAAAGTATGTTTTAGAGAAAAAGCTTATAAGTCTTGAGGAAGCTATAAAGAAAATAACCTTTTTACCTGCCAAAACCTTTAAAATTGAAAAAAGAGGTCTGGTTAAGGAAGGATATTTTGCTGATATAGTTATATTTGATCCTTCAGAAATTGACGATAGAGCAACCTTTGAAGAGCCTTTTAATATTGCTAAGGGTATTAAATATGTATTAGTTAATGGTGGGATATCTGTGGAAGATGGAACATTTACAGGTTTTAGAAAAGGCGAGATATTACTATGAAATTTATTGGAATCACTTGTAGCATGGATGATAAAAAATATTTTCTAAATATAGATTATATTCAAAAAATAGTAGCTTTTGGCTTTCTTCCTTTAATAATAACTCCTAATATGGTTACCTTTAAAGAGAAGATTATAAATTCCTTATCAGCTCTTGTAATTTCCGGTGGTGGAGATATTAATCCCAAATTTTATGGTGAAAAAAATATCTCTTGTAAAAATATAGTTCCCGATGAAAGAGTAAGGAGAGAGTTAGAACTTCTGGAAGCCTTTTTGCCTACTAAAAAACCTCTTTTAGGGATATGTTATGGTATGCAGTTAATGAATATATTTTTCGGTGGTTCCCTAATACAGGACATAAATACTGAGATAAATCATGTAGTTGGATACCATGAAATTGAGGTTTTTAAGGATTTCCCTCTAATAAAAGGTAAGGGCATTGTAAACACTTCTCATCATCAGGCTGTAAAAAGTCTTGCTAATGGGCTTGAGGTTTTTTGTAAAGCAGAGGACGGAATCGTAGAGGGTTTTTATCTAAAGGAACATCCCTTCTGCGTAGGAGTGCAATGGCATCCTGAAAGAGACAAAGGAGAGTTTTCCTCCCTCCTTTGGCAAAATTTTTTAAAAAAGGTAAAATAAACTATGAGCCCTTCAAGAAAATATAGAATTTCCTTGGAGAGAAGTTTTTACATATGGATTTTGTTATTTTTCATAGGCATTCTTGGTTATCTCAATTATCAAATTCTAAAATCCTTTTTCGCTGCTGGTGGTTGGGCAATAGTTATTGCCTTAGTCTTTCACCCAATTTTTGACTTTGCACAGAAGTATTTAAAATATAAGGGACTCTCAGCTCTTGTTACTATTATTTTTGTAATAGTTCTATTTCTATTTCCCTTTGTCTTTATCTCCTACCAGATAATTCTTGAAGCAGGTGAGTTGATAAAAAATGTAAATCTTCCTGAATTGATTAATAAAATTACAACAAATCCTATTTTTGCAAAAATTATTGAAAAACTTAGCTTTATAACTGGCGGAGATGTAGCATCAATGGAAAATCTCATTAAAGAAGAACTCTCGGGAATTATGAAGAGTATTGCTTTAAGAATCGCCCATGGTTTTGGTGACGTGATAAATTCAGGGATAAACATTGTTCTAACCTTTTTTATTGCCTTTTTTTTCCTTAAGGAGGGAGATCATTTTGTAAGAAAAATCATAGAGTTCCTACCTTTTGCAGAGTCAGATAAGGTTTCCATAAAAAATCAAACTAAAAATATTATCTATACAACCTTTTATGGTGGAATTCTGATTGCAATACTTCAAGGTACAATTCTCGGAATGACTTTTTATTTCCTTGGGATTCCCTCAGCAACTCTATGGGGATTTGCGACGGCAATAGCTTCTTTTATTCCAGTTTTAGGAGCTTTTGCTGTGTGGGGACCTGCCTCAATCTATCTTCTTGTGAAGGGATATATATTAAAGGGTATTATACTCGCAGTAGTGGGAGGACTGATCATAAGTTCCATTGATAATGTTCTCAAGCCAATTATTATCAAGGGAAAGGTTAACCTTCCTTTGATCTTTATTTTCCTATCTGTTCTCGGTGGTATTAAGGTTTTTGGATTAATTGGTTTTATTATCGGTCCTCTTATTTTTAGCCTTTTTGTCTCATTTCTTGAGATACTTAAAAACTTTGTAGGAGGTGGGGAACATGTTTGAAAGAAAGGATTTGGAAGCCTTTGAAAAATTTAAAGCAGATGAGCATTTTGTAGTAAGCCTTTTCCTTAATGTCTCACCTCAGGAAAGAAAAAGAGGCACTTATCTATCAAAATTTAAAAACCTTATTAAAACTCTATCAGAAGAAAAACTTTCCCTCGTTAAGGAAGACATAGAAAAAATTGAAAAATTTTTACAAACTGAGAGAGAATCCTTTAAAAAATCTCTTGTTCTCTACAGTTGTGTGAAAAAAGAGTTTTGGCAACGATATGATTTAAACATTGAAATTAAGGATGAACTTATTATTGATAAAACACCTTATACCAATCCTCTTTTTGACCTTCTTGATAACTATCACAAGTATGGAATTCTTCTTGTTGATAAACGTTCTGCGAGAGTGTTTTTGGTTTTCTTAGGAGATATTGAAGAATATGGGATGGTTGAGCATGATCATGTTCCAGGTAAACACAAGAAAGGTGGTTGGTTTGCTCTTGCAGAGAAAAGATATGAAAGACACATTGAGCATCACGTAAAGATCCATCTAAAGGATGTAGTTGATAAATTTGGTGATTTTCTGAAAGACAGAGAAATCAGGAGATTAATAGTTGCAGGTCCTGATGAAGCTATTTACGAATTGATGAGAATACTTCCTGAAAGTATTAAGCAAAAGATAGTTGGAAGAACTTTCATAGAAAAATATGCCTCTGCAGAGGAAGTCCTTGATAAAGTGATTCCTATTATAAATGACTATGAACAGATGAAAGAGAGTAAAACTCTATCAGAACTTATTACCCGTTCAAGAAAAAACGATAATGCTGTTTTAGGTATCGATGATGTAATAAAGTATCTAAGAGACAGAAGAGTTATGAAACTTATAATTCCAAAGGATTACAAAATCGATGGAAAGGTTTGCGTTTCCTGTGGCTTTGCTACTCAGCAGGATGTGGATTGCTGTATGGAATGTGGTGACTGTGTAATGAAAACCTATAATCTAATAGAAAAAGCAACAGAAATGTCTCTGCAAAATGGAGCATTGATTGAAGTTGTAAAGGATGAAAAAGAAAGAAAGCAACTGATTGAAAATGGTGGTATTGGAGCATTCTTAAGATTTTAAGTATTTTCTAATATATGAAGCAGTATGAGAGTTTTTTACCTTAAGAAATTCTTGGAGGCTTCCTTCATATAGGAGGTAGCCTCCTTCTTCCCCTCCTTCAGGACCGAGGTCAATTATCCAATCTGCCTGAGCTATCACCTCTGGATTATGTTCAATTATTAATACGGTTGCCGATTTATCAGTAAGCTTTTTAATTACCTTGAGGAAATTTTTAACATCTTCATAATGAAGTCCAACTGTTGGCTCATCAAGAATATATAGAAACCCCTTCAGAGAATAAGCTTTTTTAATAGTGACAGAATTCATAATCTCAGCACATATTTTTAATCTCTGGGATTCGCCACCAGAAAGGGTTGTGGCTGGTTGCCCAAGCAAGAGATACCCAAGCCCTAATTCTCTTATAATACCCATTTTTCCCCTCAAGAGAGTTTCTTCAGAGAAAAATTCATAGGCTTCATCAAAACTCATGGAGAGAACATCATGGATATTTTTATCTTTATATTTAATATCTAAGACTTCTTTTTTAAATCTCTTTCCTCCGCATTCTTCACAGGGGAGGAAGAGATCTTCAAAAAAATACATTTCTACTCTTATAAAACCCTCTCCTTTACAAATCGGGCAATGCCCTAAAGGGCTATTGATTGAAAAGTGTCCAGAGGTGAATCCTCTTAATTTAGATTCCCTTTGACTGGCAAATACTTCTCTTATTTTCCCATAAATTTCCAAGTAGGTAACAGGCATTGACTTGGGAGTTTTTCCAATTGGTGACTGGTCAATGAGTTTCAATGTCTTTAAATTTTTTGCACCC
>CAZYLC010000035.1:0-5370 GCA_964648755.1 uncultured Thermodesulfovibrio sp. | reverse complement strand
CTATATTTTTAAGATTATGCCCTCTCGCCCCTTTCAGTGATATAAAATTCTTAAAGGTCAATAGAGTATCTGTATTCATAAGGGATTCTGTTTTTTTGAGATAATTTGAAGTTATTGAATCGAATTCTAAAAAACTCTTGATATCACCAGAGAATATAACTTTACCACCTTTGCTGCCACCTTCTGGTCCCATCTCAACAATCCAGTCTGCCTGGGATATAACATCTTTGTCGTGTTCTACAACTATTACTGTGTTTCCATAATCTTTAAGTTCCTTAAGCACTTCAATAATCTTTTCGGTGTCTATTGGATGAAGTCCTACAGTTGGTTCATCGAGCACGTATAGAGTAGATGTAAGTCTATTTGCAAGTTGATTAGAGATATTAATTCTTTGATACTCACCACCCGAAAGTGTTTTAACTTGTCTGTCAAGGGTTAAATATCCAAGACCTACTCTAAGAAGAAAATCAAGCTTCATCATTATTTGTCTAACAGGTTCTTCTATGATTTTTGATTTCTCAACTGTTAAATTAATTTTATTTAACCATTCTTTAATTTGTTTAATAGAAAGAGTGTTTAAATCACCTATATCGAAACCATTTATTTTAAAAGAAAGTACAGACTGTTTAAGCCTCTTACCTTTGCATATAGGACATAAACGAGGTTTCCTCATCCTCGATAGAAAAACTCTTACATGAACCTTATACCTTTTTCTTTCAAGCTCCTCAAAGAAGTCGTTTAAACCATAAAAGTATTGATTACCTGTAAAAATAAATTTTTTATGCTCCTTTGGTAAGTCTCTGTAAGGGATGCTCACATTAATACCTGTAAGTTTTGCTCCCTTGATTAGCTGATCCTTCCACCATTTGAGCATTGGTCTTTCAAATATTTCTATGGCACCTTCTTTGATAGAGAGCTCTTTATCTGGAATTATTAGGTTTTCATCATAGGAAAGTATGTATCCAAAACCTTTACATTCAGGGCATGCTCCCTGTGGATGATTAAAGGAAAAAAGAATTGGTGATGGTTCTTCTGTCTGCATACCACATTGAGGGCATTGAGGTTCTTTTGGAAAATTTAGTAAAAGATTATTATCAGGCATAAAAACTTTTACTGTTCCCATTCTGAATGCTGTTTCAATAGAGTCAGCAAGTCTTGATTTATCAGAAATTTTTAATCGATCCGATATTACATTTAGGGGGTAGGTGACATCATTTTTTAAATTTTCCATATCCTTTACTGAAAAAACATTCTTTTCTACTGATAAAAACCTTGAAAATCCCCTCTGAGTGAGTTTCTCTACCCTATCATTTGTCTCAAATATAATAAAAGCTCTTTGTCCATAAAAATTGTTGAAGATTTCCTCTACAATTTCTGAAGGATTCCATTTTTTGATTTCCTTTTCACATTTAGGGCAAATAGGCTTTGCTATCTTTGAAAAGATTATTCTTAAATAATCATAAATTTCTGTATGTGTTCCTACAGTGGCCCGAGAACCTTTAACAGGATTTCTCTGCTCAAGTGCTATGGAAGGTCTAAGATTATCGATTAGGTCAACTTCTGGTCTTGGAAGTTTTTCAATAAACACTCTTGCATAACTGGACATACATTCAATAAATCGCCATTGACCTTCAGCATAAATGGTATCAAAAGCAAGAGAAGATTTACCCGAACCCGAAATACCCGTAATGACCGTAAATTTATTGTGGGGAAGTTGTAAGTCTATATTTTTTAGGTTATTTTGCTTTGCACCCTTTATAATAAGATAGCTATCATTGTTATTTATATTTTCACCGTATGTATCCATCTTATATTGTAACCCTATGTTAAAATAACTAATCAACACTCTCTTTGGAGGTATATCAGTGGAATTTAATCCAGAAAAGGATATTATTGAAACTGTTGCCAAAATAATGCTCATCTCTGCAAGAACAGCACCAAAGGCTAAGGGAGAAGATGAAATTATTACAGGAATTTTATCTCCTGAAGATAAGGAAAAGCTCGCTAATGAAATGGATATTATTGGAGACAGAGGAGAGGCTTTCAAATTTTTCAAGAGAGATGCCCAGAATGTAAGAGATTCTGATGCTATAATTTTAATTGGGTTGAATTTTAAAAAACCTGTAGGAGTAAATTGCGGTGCCTGTGGATATGATTGCAACACAATTTTAAAACAAAAAGAACATGAAATTGATTATTCTGGTCCTGTCTGCACAATAAGGGCGATTGATCTTGGCATAGCTATTGGTTCTTTGGTTTCTGTTGCAAAAGAATTAGGTATTGACAATAGAGTTATGTATACAATAGGGGTAGCAGCAAGAAAAATTAGTCTTATGGAAGGCCAAATTATTCTAGGTATCCCCTTAAGTGTTAAAGGAAAAAATATATTTTTTGATAGAAAACCTCTTTGAAGTAATCAAAAAAAATAAGCCTTAACCCATGGGCAATTTAAAGATAAATTATTACCATGACCATTGCACCCGTTATGGCACACATAAGTAACACTGGTACTAGTACGGCTTTAATGAACTGAGCTTCTTCTCTACCACCAACTCCTATTGTTGCTGCAGCATTTGTTATTTTTGATGGAGTGATGGCTGATGCAATTCCTCCACCCACTGCATGGGCAGCATATATCCACATGAATGCACCAGCGCCAACTGTTGAAAGTGTTGCTTCCCATTGGATCTTTGCAAAAAGTACATTAGAAGCTGTTTCACTTCCACCAACAAAAGCGCCAAATAATCCAAGAAATGGAGCAATGAATGGATAGGCTGGTCCAAAAATGTTTGCAAGAGTGATTCCTATTATTCTGTCCATGTTGTATTGGGCAAAATATGGAGAAGGTAAAAGCTTCCCATTTACTACTTCCATAGCTGACCAAGCCATGATGAAGGCAACGGCGAAAAATAGGGAGTAAGCAAAAAAGGGACCCCATATCCTTTTAAGCCATAACTTAGTTGCCTTTTTTAATTGTTTTCCTGTAGGTTTCAATAGAAATATAGAAGTAAACGATACAATCATTATCCAAAACCACACATTTCCAAGGATATTCAGGTCTTCCTTTTTGTCGGCAATAATTCTTACAACTTCTGCCTGCCCTAATATACTTTCCAGTTTCATCTTTATTGAAGGTATATTAACTATTAATGAGATAAAAATCAGTAAAAGAAAAGGGAGACATGCCTGAAAAACATTTTTATCAAAGGAAGGTTTATCGAGAGTTTTGTCTCCATTTTTTCTTCTATATATTAAATAAACTGTAAGCATTGTGAGTAATCCTGATATGATTCCTATAATTTCTACAGGGAGAATTTTGAACCCAGCAATTAGGAGAGCAGAAAGAGAAAGAACAAGACCCGAAATAATTGCTCCCTTCCAGTGTTTTTTTAATGCTTCCTTGCCTCCTACAACCTTAAGCATGAGAAAGGCAAATATTATCGAAATAATTGGTAGTAAAAGGGTTACTTTAAAAGTATAGTCCCAGATGAATTCATTTAGATTTTCAATCCCAGGGGGTTTAATTCCAAAAGTCATTGCTACCTTTGAAGGCAGAGTAAGAGGAATAGTGAATAGGGCGAAGGAAGTTAGAGGGTCATAACAAAGGATGCTTACTCCAATTGCAGCGATAGGAGAAAAGCCAAGCAAAAGAAATATGGGAGGAAACATAGCAGGGGTTACCATCCCAAGAGCTGTACTTAGAGAGCCGAATCCCATTCCTATAAAAAGTGTCTGCTCTTCTTTATTTTTTGCAATTCCTTTGACGTATTCAATTATTTTTTTTAAGGCACCAGTTTCTCTCATTAAAAATATGAGAAACATGGTGAAGACAACTGCAAGAGTTATTCCTAATGCTTTAACAAATCCCATTACCGTTGCACCCCAAACTACATCCCAGGGAGTTTTAAAATAATATAAGGCAAAAAGCACTGATAAGGTCCATCCAACAACAGATACAAAAGTTCCTGAACGGTGAAAGGCGAGCATTCCAATTAATACAACTAATATGGGGAAAATTGATAGAAGGAAATCCATTTTTAAAACCTCCCTTTTGGGCTAATAAAGTTCCGAATAAAACTTAATAGTGTAAACTATTTTTACCAATAAAAATCAACCCGTGTTATAATTTTTAGATAAGTCTAAAAGGAGGATAAATGAATAGAACACTCTTATCCATACTTAAAATTCTTTCAAAGGAAAACAAAATTATAGGCTCAAAGGAAATAGCTAAGAAACTGAAAATGTATGGGGTTAATCTTTCAGAAAGAACAGTGAGATATCATCTGAAAATTCTCGATGAGAGGGGACTAACAAAAGTTTACGGAAAGGAAGGAAGACGAATTACCGATAAAGGACGTAAGGAACTTGAAACAGCAAGCACTGTTGAGAAAGTTGGTTTCATAATAAATAAGATTGAAACTTTGAGCTATCAGTCTGACTTTGATATACATTCCATGAAGGGTAAGCTAATTCTCAATGTGACATATATACCGAAAAATAAAATCAGAAAATCACTAAAGGCAATGGAGAGCGTGTTTGCATCGCCCTATGTGATGAGCGAGAGAATTCTTATTCTTGAGGAGGATAGTGAGAATATACTTGTTCCGAAAGACCATATATGTATTGGAACTGTTTGTAGTGTAACCTTAAATGCAATTTTACTGAAACACGGAATCCCGGTTATTTCAAGATTTGGTGGTGTGCTCGAGATAAGAGATAGAGAACCTTACAGATTTGGCGCTCTTATAAGCTATGATGGAACTTCCTTGGATCCCCTTGAAATATTCATAAGGGGTAAGATGACAGATGTGCTTGGAGCAATAAGCAGTGGCTCGGGTAGGGTTCTTGCAAGCTTTAGGGAAATTCCTATTGTTTGTCTTGAAAAGGTTAAAGAGATTTATTCAATAATGCAGAAAAGGGGATTTCAGGGAATTATGATTTTTGGTGAACCAAATCAGCCATTACTTGATATTCCGGTAGGTATGGATAGAGTAGGTATAATAGTTGTAGGCGGGTTGAATCCAATAGCTGCAATAGAAGAGAGCAATATACATACCTACACTTCTGCCATATCAACTTTATATGACTGCCGGGAACTTATAGCCTTTGAAGACGTTTTTGAAAAATTCAAATAAATGCAGATAATCACTACTCATCTTAATGCAGACTTTGATTCCATAGCCTCCTGTATGGCAGCTAAGAAATTATATCCTCAGGCTGTAGTTGTGCTTCCAGGTTCTATGGAAAGAAGAGTAAAGCTTTTTTTTGATTCGTTCAAACCCTTTGAAATAAAAAAATCAAAGGAAATTGATGGAGAAAAGGTAAATACCCTAATTGTAGTTGATACCCGTAGTAGAGGAAGAATTGGCG
>CAZYLC010000034.1:8464-14377 GCA_964648755.1 uncultured Thermodesulfovibrio sp. | reverse complement strand
AAGGTTTGAATCTCGTTGGGCTACGGTTAAGATCCTTCCCTCACCATCAATTATGCTAAAAGGAATGGAAGGCTCACAACTTGGTGTATGGATAGCTCATGGAGAAGGGAGAGCCTACTTTCCTGATAAGGCAATTCTTGATAGAGTTGTTGGGAAAAATCTTGCTCCCCTTCGTTATGTTGATGATGAAGGTAACTTCACTGAAACGTATCCCTTTAATCCAAATGGCTCTCCATTGGGCATTACCGCACTCTGCACTGAGGATGGTCGGCATCTTGCTATGATGCCCCACCCAGAAAGAGCCTTTTTGCTCTGGCAGTGGCAATGGATGCCTAAGGAATGGAAAAAGTTAAAAGCCTCTCCCTGGATTAAGCTTTTCCAGAACGCAAGACACTGGTGTGATAGCCTATAAATTATTTCCCAACTACCTCACCAAGCTTGAAGATTGGTAGATATAGTGAAATTACTATAAAACCTATTGTAATACCTAAGAAAACTATTAATGCTGGTTCGAGCATGTTCATCAGGTTAGCTACGGCATTGTCAACTTCTTCGTCATAAAAATCAGATACTTTATTTAACATTTCGTCCGTACCACCTGTAGACTCACCAACATTCACCATCTGAATAAATATTGGAGGGAACAGCTCAGTCCTTAATTTTAAGACTTCTGTAAGAGATTTTCCTGCTGTTATATCATCTCTCATTTCAATTACTACATCTTCTATTACCTTATTACCCGAAGCTCTTGCTGAAATTTCCATACTGTTAAGTATAGGCACACCACTTCCCAGGAGTGTACCCAGTGTTCTTGCAAATCTTGAAAGAGAAGCTTTGAGCAATATTTCACCTAAGAGAGGGAATTTAAGTAATATGCTATCTGTTATTTTTTTACCTTTATCTATACGTCGGAAAAATTTTATAAAGATAAAGAATCCAATTATTCCTAAAATGATAAATACTCCTGTCTGAACCATAAAATTACTAAGACCAATGGTAATTCTTGTTGGTAAGGGTAATTGGAGCCCCATTTCACCAAAAAGTTTTGCAAAAGTGGGTATAACGAAAACCATTATGATAGCAACAACTAAAACAGCCACTGCTATTACTAGAGAAGGGTAAATCATTGCACCAATAATTTTTCTTCTAAGTTTAATCATTTTTTCAAAATAGTCAGCCATCCTGAATAGGACTTTATCAAGCATACCACCTTCTTCTCCTGCTCTTACCATATTTACATAGAGGGAACTAAAAACTCTTGGATGTTTCTTCATGGCATCTGCAAGAGAAGAGCCTTTTTCTATGTCATTTCTCATTTGAATAAGGATTTTTCTGAAATTTTTATTTTTTACCTGTCCTATTAGAGCTTCAAAAGCTTGAACTATGGGAACACCTGATGCAAAAAGAGTTGCAAATTGACGTGTAAAGAAAAGTATTTCCTTCTGTGAAACTCCTCTCATTAATCGGAAAGTTCTTCCTTCTTGTTTTTCTTTTACATATCTCGGGACGATACCTTTTTTTCTAAGGGCTAAAATAAGATCGCCTTCGCTCTCGGCTTCTGTTTCACCGCTAACTAAAAGGCCGTCTTCTGTTCTACCTCTCCATATAAACACTGTGGGCATATTTTATACCTCTTACCCTTTTTAAAAGAGTACAATTTTTATCCCAAAAAATGCAAGTGCTAAAGGTAAAATTAATACAATAAATTTTAAAAAATTTTTTAGGGAATCACCCTTTATATATTCAGTTATAAGTCCATTAAGTCCGTAGAAACCATGATAAAGAGCGGAAAAAAGAAAAACAATATTGAATACTTTCCATGAGGGTTCACTTAGTCTTTGAATAACAGCTTCATAGGAGTAGTTGTCAGGACCCATAAAATGCATTAAGATGAAATGATAAAGTAATCCAACTACAAGAATCACGCCTGTTATTCTATGCAAAAGCCAGGTCCACATTAGAACACCTCCCTAAGGAAATAGAAAGCTCCAATAATCCATATGAGAAAAACTAAAAGAGCTCCTACATATGCCATAGATTTATGATATTTTGTAGAAACTCCCATTTCAAGGAGAGAAATTCTTATTCCTGCAAAGACATGTTTAAGAACTATGGCAAAAAGTATTAATTCACTTATTTTAAGTAAGGGATTTTTCATAAATGCCATGAGCTTGTTATATGCAACTGGGTCTTTTAAATGGCTTAAAACATAAATATGAGCTACCAAATAGAGGCTAAGGATTATGCCTGTAATTCTGTGGGCAAGCCATGCTAAGGAACCTATGTGCCAACGGTATCTCATTCTGAACCTCCTTTGAATCCTTTTTTAACTGCGAGCCTCTTGAGTTTAAGTATGTGTTTTGTAATATCTATCTCCTTTGGACAAACTTCTACACAGTTAAAAATTGAATGACATCGCCAAACTCCGTGTTCATCTGTTATAGCCTCGAGTCTTTGCTCCGTTGCCCTATCACGTGTGTCAAAGAGAAATCTATATGCCTTGAGCAATGCTGAAGGTCCAAGATATTCCTTGTCAGCCCAGAATACAGGACAGGAGGTAGTGCAGCTTCCACACATTATACAGGTTATAGACTCGACAATCTTATGCTGGTCTTCAGGAGATTGAATTCTCTCCCTTTCAGGTGGAGGTTCTTCATTGATGAGATAGGGTAGAACTTTGTCATTTTTCTGGAAAAACAGAGTCATGTCTACTACAAGGTCTTTGATAACAGGTAGAGATGGTAGAGGTTCTATTTCAATTATTTCAGGTAAATCTTTTACAAGGGTTTGACAGGCAAGGCGATTTTGTCCATTTATCTTCATTGCGCAAGAGCCACATACTCCGTGAGCACAGGATTTTCTGAAAGTTAGAGTGCCGTCCATTGTTTCTTTTATTTTTACAAGTCCATCCAAAACTCTTTCCATTCTGTTAAGCTTTATTCTGAATTCATCCCACCTTGTTGGAGGGTTTTCATCGGGTAAATATCTTTTAATTTTGAAAGTGTAGTATTTACTCATCAGTATTTCCTCTCCTCAGGTTTAAATCTTGTTAATTTAACAGGCTTATATTTAAAGGTAATACCTTTATCTCCTTGAAATGCAAAGGTGTGCTTAAGCCAGTTCTCATCATCTCTTTTTTGATAATCCTCTCTGCAGTGTGCTCCTCTACTTTCTTTCCTCTGTAATGCACAGGAGGTGATAACTTCTGATAGAGTTAACATATGTCCAAGTTCAATAGCATCAATAAGTTCTGTGTTGAATGTGTTTGACTTGTCAGTAATTGAAATTTCCTTGTATCTTTCTTTTATTTCTTGTAATTTTTCAAGTAGCACTATTAATTCCTCTTCTTTTCTAAAAACAGAACATTTATCCATCATAGCATTTTGCAGATCTATTCTTACCGAAGCTACTGTTTCTCTACCGTTACTTTTTTTTATCATATCTATGCAATCTGCAATTAGGGATATTCTTTCCTTTCTAACTTTACCTTTTGATGCATTCTTTAGGATAGAACTTGCTGCTTTTCCTGCTCTTCTTCCGAATACAACTGTGTCTAACAGGGAATTACAACCGAGTCTATTTGCACCATGGACAGACACACAAGCACACTCTCCCGCTGCGTAGAGACCCTCTACAACTGAGCCATCTATATCCCTTAAAACTCTGCCATCGTTATCCGTTGGAATACCACCCATTGCGTAATGGGCAGTGGGAACAACAGGAATTGGTGCTTCAGAGGGGTCAATTCCCATGTATATTTTACAAAAAGTTGTTATCTCAGGAAGTCGCTCTTCAAGAATTTTTTTATCCACATGTCTTAAATCAAGATAAACATAATCTTTTCCATCAATACCTCTTCCTTCCCTTATCTCTGTTAGAATTGCACGAGATACCATATCACGGGGTGCGAGGTCTTTTATAGTAGGGGCATATCTCTCCATAAATTTCTCGCCTTTTCCATTTATAAGAATCCCTCCCTCACCTCTTGCACCTTCAGTAATCAATATTCCAAGTCCGTAAAGCCCTGTGGGATGGAATTGAAAGAACTCCATATCTTCAAGGGGTACTCCTTGTCTAAAAAGCATACTCAAGCACTCACCTGTGCTTGCATAGGCATTTGAAGTAACCTTGAAGACCTTTCCGTATCCACCACTTGCTATTATCACTGCCTTTGATTCAAAGATATGAAGAGAGCCATCCTTTATATTAACGGCAATTATGCCCTGAACAGCATTGTTTTCTACGACAATATCAAGCACCTGAAACTCTTGAAAAAATCTTACGCCTTTAAGCTGACACTGTTCATAGAGAGCAAAAAGCACCGCATGACCAGTTCTGTCAGCAGAGTAGCATGCCCTTCGAACAGGGGCTTTACCAAACTCCCTTGTATGACCTCCGAATCTCCTTTGGGCAATCTTACCTTCTGGGGTACGGGAGAAAGGTACACCCATGTGCTCAAGCTCAATAATCGTAGGAATTGCATCGTAGCACATAATCTCAATGGCATCCTGATCCCCGAGGAAATCGCTTCCCTTCACTGTATCATAAGTATGCCATTCCGGGCTGTCTTCTTCTTCATTTCCAAGAGCAGCTCCGATTCCACCCTGAGCAGCTGTTGAATGAGAACGAGTAGGATAAAGCTTACTTAAAACTCCCACTGTTCCATGATTAATACATTCAATGGCAGCACGGCATCCTGCAAGCCCTGAACCAATAATAACTGTGTCAAAATAGTGTTTGATAATCTCCATCACCCTCTCCTTGTTTGCAAAAATTATTTTATTTTGTATAATTTATAGCACAATGTCAAGTTTAGGAGGACAAAAATGGGATATGTACCAAGTCCAAGTTATAGTATAACTTTACGAGTGGAGATTGAAAACAGAATAGGAATGTTCGCCAAAATCGCTTCAGCCATAAGTGGAGCTGGTGGAGATTTAGGTTCAATTGATATCGTGAGAGTAGAAAGAGGAAGAATTATAAGAGATATTACAGTACACGCCCGAGATGAAGAACACGAAAAGAAGGTTATCAAAGCACTAAAACACATTGAAGGAGTCAAAATTTTAAGGGTAATGGATAGAACCTTTCTTGTTCATGAAGGAGGTAAAATCGGCATATATAATAAGGTAAATGTAAAGGGAAGAGAAGACCTCTCAAGGGTTTATACGCCTGGTGTGGCAAGAGTTTGCCTTGATATACATAGGAATCCAGACCATGTTTACAGATACACTATAAAGGGAAATACAGTAGCGGTTATAACAGATGGCACAGCGGTTTTGGGGCTTGGCAACCTAGGACCTGATGCAGCAATGCCTGTGATGGAAGGAAAATGCATGCTTTTTAAAGAATTCGGAGGTGTAGATGCTTTCCCAATAGCGGTAAAAACCACAGATGTAGACGAACTTGTTAACATTATAAAAAAAATTTCAACTCCCTTTGGTGGAATAAATCTTGAAGACATTGCGGCACCTCGTTGTTTTGAAGTTGAACGAAGACTTAGAGAAGAGCTTGACATTCCAGTTGTTCATGATGATCAGCATGGAACAGCGATTGTAGTATTAGCTGCCCTAATAAATGTGGGAAGAATACTTAAAAGAGATATAAGAGGCTTCAAGGTTGTTATAGCCGGTGCCGGTGCTGCTGGAACAGCTACTGCATATATGCTTCTTGACTATGGAGTAAAGGATATAATTGTTTGTGATAGAGCAGGAGCTATTTATGAAGGAAGGGTAGAGGATATTGACCCTTATAAAAAGGAACTCGCTTTGAAAACAAATCCAAGAAAAATTAAAGGAAAACTTACAGACGCCCTTGAAGGTGCTGATGTTTTTATAGGCCTATCTGCTCCAAATATTTTAAAACCAGAGGATGTGGAGAAGATGGCAAAGGATAGAGTTGTATTTGCCCTTG
>CAZYLC010000034.1:0-8454 GCA_964648755.1 uncultured Thermodesulfovibrio sp. | reverse complement strand
CCGAACTTGCCATGCCTATTGTAAGAATAATGGCAACAGGTAGGTCTGACTATCCCAATCAAATAAACAATGTTCTTGCTTTTCCCGGATTGTTCAAGGGATTGCTTGAGGTTCGTGCAAAGGGGATTGATAAGGAGATTTTCTTTGCTGCTGCTAATGCCATTGCTAACATAATAAGAGAGGAAGAATTGAATGAAGACTATATTATTCCAAGTATTTTTAATAAGAAGGTTGCGCAAGTAGTTTCTCATGCTGTATCAGAGAAATCTAAAAAGTTAAAGTTATCAAGATAAAGGCATAATTATGTTGACTTTTTTTGATTTTTTTAATATTATCATTAAGATTCTAAATAAGGAGGGGTAAAATGAAAAAAAATGTCCTTATTCTCTTAAGCCTTTTTCTCTGCATTGCCTTTGTTTTTGGTATCGCAGTAACCTCAGAAGCAGCAAAGAAGTTCTATGTAAAATGGGGTGCTACATCTGTACGTTCAGGCCTTTATGCTAACACCGTTGCAATGGCAAAGGTTGTTAACAAAGCCTATCCAGGTGAAATTGAAGTTACTGTTGTTGAAACTGGCGGATTTCTTGAGAATCTCTCAAGACTTCAGAGAAAGGCAATTCACATGGGACCAGCAGATGCAGCAGCAGGATATGCAAACTACATGGGAATCATCGATTATCAGGGTAAAGCAAATCCGAACTTAAGAATTCTCTGGGGTGGATATATTACTCCTATTCATATTGTTGTAACTGAAAAGAGTGGGGTAAATGAGGTAAAACAATTAAATGGCGTTGATTTCGCTATGAATCCAGGTACAACTTCAGGTAGAGTCGTAGAACTATTTTTCAATGCCTTAAATATCAAACCGAATTATAAGATGATGGGAATTGGAGCAAGCGTGGATGCACTTAAATCAGGTGTTGTAAAGGGGTGGTACAAGGCTGGATATAAAGATTCAGCTATCCTTGACCTTGAAGCAAACATGGACATCAAAGTACTTCCTGTATCAAAACAACTTATTGATCAATTTAATAAAGTCTATCCTGGACAAGGATTAATGATGGATATTCCTGCAGGTTTATTTAAAAGTGTTAAGAAGGTTCAGCCAAGTTTAGCGTATGTGGTCACAGACTTTGTTGACAAGGATGTACCAGAGGATGTGGTTTTCAAAATTGTAAAGGCAGTATATGAAAACAGAAAGGAAATTGTTGGTGCTCTCGCTACCCTTAAAGAAGGTAATTTTGAAGATATGTTTGGTATGGCAGCAAAATACGTCAATGTTCCTTTACATCCAGGTGCAGTTAAGTTTTACAGAGATGTACTAAAAGTTAAAATTCCAGATAAACTTATTCCTCCAGAGATGAAAAAGAAATAGGAGGCAACAATGAAGACAAAATTATTATTTATAGCAATCTTTATTTTTGTAGTTCCTGTTTTTGTGTTTGCTCAACCACAAGTTACAATAAATCCCTCTAAAGGGGAACCAGCAGCCGTAATAACTATTGAAGGAAAAGGTTTTCAGTCAGAGGAAGAGATTGACATTGTAATAACCCTTGATGAAGGTGAGAAGGTTGGATTAGGGACTGAAAAAGTAGATATAATTAAAGCTGATACGAATGGTGCATTTTCTGTAAAATCTGGCATTCCAATTAATGCAAAACCAGGGAAACATAAAATAGAAATAATTGGAAACAAAGGTAGTCAATTAGAGACGGCAATAGAAGTTACACCAAAGGAGAAAAAATAGAAAAGTAGAACCAAGGAGGAAATGGGGAAATAATGCGAGAGCTTAAGGGCTTTTGGAGATTAATTCTTAATCTGCTCGTCGGAGTCTGGGGAATATTTATACTTTATACAGCATTACTTTATGCTTTGCATCCGCTTCTGCAGGGTGGTATTTCCCTATCAATAGGACTTGCCATAGTTTTTCTCGTTTATCCCTTTTCAAAGAGGATGCTTAAATGGAATGTTCCAAAATTCTTCCAATACCTATTAACTGGAACAAAAAATGCACCATCCTTTATAGATTTAATATTCATTGCTATTAGCTTAATCCCTTGCATTTACATAATGATTCACTGGGAGGATATAGTTCGAAATCCTGGTGTTTTTGAACAGTATCATTTAGTCTTAGCTGTGCTTCTCATCATATCTTTGCTTGAAGGAACAAGAAGAGCTTTAGGATTAACAATTCCTATACTTGTATTGTTTTTTATCATTTACACAGTAGCAGGTCCTCACATACCAGGACGATTTGGTCATCCTGGATTTAGCTTTACAGATATACTTTATCAGCTATATCTAATGACCGAGGGTGTTTGGGGATTACTCACTGATATGGCAAGTAGAATAATAGCACCTTTTATCATCTTTGGTCCTATACTCTTTGCCACAGGGGTAGGCTCGACAGTTATGGAGCTTTCAACCTATTTTGGAGGCAAAATAAGGGGCGGACCCGGACATGTAGCTGTTATATCAAGTTCTCTTTTTGGAATGCTCAGTGGTTCATCGGTAGCAAATGCGGCAACAACTGGTTCATTTACCATTCCACTTATGAAAAAATTCGGCTTTTCGAGAGCTTTTGCAGCTGCAGTTGAGGCAGCAGCATCTTCAGGTGGTCAGATTATGCCACCTATTATGGGTGCTGGCTGTTTCATTATGGCAGAATTTCTTAATATTCCCTATACTCATATAATGATTGCAGGGTTAATTCCAGCTCTAATTTATTTTGCAGGTATTGCTGCAGGAATTTGGATAGAGGCAGGCAGAACAGGTATGGGCAAGCTTCCTAAGGAACTTATGCCTGAGCTAAAGAGTATCCTAAGACCAAATAGAATTTTAGGTTTTATTCTGCCTATTGGAACCCTTGGTGTTTTACTTTTCATGTTTTTCCCTGCTCAAATATGTGCTGCCTGGGCAATTGTTGTTTCTGTTATATTTTTCACATTTTTTGGCGGTCCTCTTAAGGCAAAAGAAACATGGAGTAGGATAAAGTCAATCTGGGGTGGGCTTTATGAAGGCGTTGTGAAGGCTCTTGCTTGGCTGATGATAATGATGGCCTGTGTTCAGATTGCCGTAAGCCTCATATCACTAACAGGATTTGGAGTTAAGGTATCAGAGTTAATAATAGAAATATCAGGCTATAATGTATATCTTGCACTCATTGCCACTATGCTTACAGCAATAGTTCTTGGAATGGGTATGACAACCACCGCTGCATATGTTATTGCCGCTGCTGTTCTTGTTCCAGCTCTTCAACAGATGGGAATTAATCCTCTGGCTGCCCATTTGTTCATATTTTACTTTGCCATTAAATCTGGCTTAACTCCACCAGTCTGCATAACAGTATTTACTACTACGGCAATTGCAGGGGGAAGTTGGCTCAAGGCTGCCTGGAACTCCATGAAACTCGGTATAGGTGGATACATAATGCCCTTTTTCTTCATCTTCGTTCCAGCCTATCTCATGAAAGGTCCTGCTTGGGAGATTATCTTTATCTCTATTGGTGCCTTTGTTGCTATGTTTGCTATTGAAGCTGGTGTTTTGGGCTACTGGAAAAAACCATCTACTCCCCTTGAGAGAATCTTTTATCTCATTGGTGGTTTAATCATGATGGCACCAGGATATTGGACATTTGTCGGATTAGCGATTTTTGCAATAGGGCTCATACTTGAAAAATTTGATGTTCAGATTCCAGTGATAGCAAAAAGACCTGCTCAAATTATAAAGAAGCAAACTCCTTAGTCAAAACCTCAGGCACGGCCTGAGGTTTTGATTTTTAATATTTCATTGAAGGTAATCCAGTGAGGGCTGTCAATAACATATGTTCTGGCAAAGGGAAAGCAAACTTTTAAATCTTCTAGAGCCTTAATAGGCAGTATTTTATCATTCTTTCCTTGAATAAGAGTAAGTTTTGCATGATCAGGGGGAAAGTCTGATACTTGTGATGATATTAAAAACTCAAGACACTTAATCAACTTCTCATATTCAATTTTTTTAGGCAGTAGAGGATTAGCTCCTGCATTAAGAAGAAAATCCTTAATAACTGCCTCAGGGGAGTTCTCCATCTTATCAATCATTTTTTTTATGACTCTTGGATTGATGTAATTAGTAAATTTATTAAATCCTGCAACAACAATTATTTTGTTGAATCTTTGATGAAAAAAAGTCAAATTTTTAATAACAATATGCCCACCCGTAGACCAGCCAACGAGTATTTCTCCTGATTTTTCTTCAAAAAAATTTAATATTCCTTCCTCGTCAAATTCAATGAAAGGGACTATAAAATGCCAGTCCACTGGTACATCGAGTGTCTCTTTAAAACCTGCCCATCCTGATATGAAAAAATTCATTTTCAATTTAGTGAATATTTATATTTTTCACGGGATTATTTTTTGTATTTCCATTTTTATGATTTTTCAATAAGGGATTTCATAATTTATTCCTTTAGTTTTGTACCCTATTGAATCATAAAAGGAAAAAAACAAAAAATTCAATAATAATTTTTAAAGTTCAGAGGTAAAAGGATACATCTCTGGAATATTTTTAAATGTTATAACTTTTTTATTTTTATCTATTTTGTTATAATGATTTGAGTGCTAAATTTAATCAAAAAATTTATAAATAGACTTCGTGAAGATAGATATTTTTATCTTAAATTCAGACTAATTCTTTTAAATACATTTTTTGCCATAATTCCTCTTGTAATTGTTGTAACAATAACTTATTTTTGGATTTATGAGATAGTTCATGATGATTTCAGAAACAATCTTAGATGGCAGATGGAAGAAGCAAGGCATACCCTTGAATTTTTCATTTCTGAAAGAAAATCTGCTCTTAAATTTATTGTAAGCTCTTACCCTGACGAATACTTCTCCGATGAAAAGAAATTTTTTAAATTATTTTCAGATTTTAAAAGAGAATTTGAAGGAATTGTTGATATGGGAATTGTAAACAGTAAGGGCATCCAGACTATTTATGTTGGACCTTACCAGCTCAAAGGTAAAGACTATTCGCAGACAGAATGGTTCAAAGAGATGACATTGAAAAGTGAATATGTTACAGATGTTTTTCTTGGTTACAGGAAAATTCCCCATTTTTCAATAATAATTAAAAAGGAAATGTCTTCTGGTGGTGATTTCCGGCTTTTGCGAGTTTCTATAAATATGGATATTCTACAGAAGCTTGTTTCAAATCTTGAAATTGCCTCACAGGATGATGTATTTCTAATAAATAAAGAGCGTATACTTCAGACTAACTCTAAATATTTTGGAAATTCTCTTGAACCGCTCAAGTTGAATGTCAATATAGAAGCCGAATCGAAAAATATAAAAATTTATGACGTCGATATTAATAGTAAACAGGCATATATTGCCTATACTTCCATTAAAGAAACCCCTTGGATACTCTTAACAACAATATATTCAAAACCCTACGCTAAAATTCCTGCTTTCTTTACAAAAGAAGTCACGATGATAAGTTTTATGAGTATTACCATAATTTTCTTTGTTATTACCTCATCAATAAACAATCTAGTAAACAGAGTGCATAAAGCTGATCATGAAAGAGAAATTGCAATAGCCAATGCAGAACATGCTGATAAACTTGCATCTATTGGAAGACTTGCTGCGGGCGTTGCTCATGAGATTAATAATCCTTTGGCAATAATAAATGAAAAGGCAGGTCTCATGAAGGACCTTCTTCAATACGGTGATCTTTCACAGAATAAAGATAGATTTATACAGATCATAAGTTCCATACAGGAGAGTGTAACAAGATGCAAAACTATTACACACAGGCTTTTAAGTTTTTCAAAAAGAATTGATAGTGTAAGAGAAGATTTCAACATTAATGAAGCTATACAGGAAGTTGTAGGATTCATAGAAAAAGAGATTCATGCTAAAGGAATTAATATAGTTTATGAATTTCAGGAAGACCTTCCAAAAATCACGACAGACAAGGGGCAGTTACAACAGGTTCTACTGAACATAATAAATAATGCTGTTGATGCTGTTGACATAGGAGGAACAATAGAAATTAAGACAAAATTAAGCGATAAAAACCATATAAAAATATATATTAAAGATAACGGACCTGGAATTCCAAAGGATAAATTGAAACACATATTTGAACCCTTTTATACAACTAAGAAAAAAGGGACAGGACTGGGTCTATATATTTCCTATGGAATAATAAAAAAACTTGGAGGTGATGTCGCAATACAAAGCTCAGAGGGCAAAGGAACTATGTTTACAATAGAAATACCTGTATATCCTGCAGTGGGGGAGATAAAATGAATAAAGCAAAGATATTAATTATTGATGATGAATTTGAGTTAGTCACCACATTAACAGAAAGACTTAATCTGAGAGGTTATGTTGCAATTGGAGTAACTAAATATATAGATGCTGTGAAATTTTTAAATGAAATACCTGATGTTGTAATCTTAGATATTGGATTACCTGATATGGATGGAATAGAGATTCTTAAGAAAATAAAAGAAATAAACCCTTCCATTCAAGTAATAGTGCTTTCAGGATATGGAGATAAGGAAAAAGTCAATAAAAGCCTTATGTATGGCGCCTATGATTATCTGATAAAGCCTGTGGATATTGAAGATTTAGTTTCCAAAATTGAGAGTGCCAAATTAAAAAAGGAGGAAATGAAATGATTGAAAAACCCTTAGCTTTTGTGGGTAAGATAATCGCTGACTTTACTCATGAAATTAATAATCATCTTGCCTTGATAAAGGAATCCGCAGGACTTATTGGTGACATATGTAAGAGTAAAAAGTCAATTGATAAAAAGGAAATGCCCTACGTTCTCGAAAGCCTTGAAGCAATTGAAAATCAAATACATAGAAGTGTGACTTTTATTAATTATTTCAATAGGTTTGCACACCGAATGGATACTCTGAAAAGCGTCTTTACATTAGACACGATTATAGAAGAGCTTTTTGAACTCCTCAGGAGATACTCAAACAGAAAGAAGGTTACCCTTAAATATGAGTTACCTTCAAATCTTCCAAATATAAACAACTCACCATTTGTGTTACAGTTTTTGATATTTTATACCGTTGATAGTTTCTTGAAAAAATCAAGCCCCGATACAAAAATTATTGTTTTGGCCACATCACAAAATAATTTGATAAAACTCACATTGCAGTATGAAGGAGAATTCAAAGAAGATACTACAAAGGAAATCTTAGATCTCTCAAAAGTTCAGGAGATTGCATCAATTGCTGACATAAAAATTTCTGTAAATGATAAAACGACTACAATAGATATACCAGTTTAATTGCTATTCTTCTTTATTTTCCATAATTTTTCTTGCTGTGTCAAACTCTCCCTCTTCAGCAAAGGCAATCGCAGACATGGTAAGCTCAAGCTTTCTCTGATAGGCACCCTTAATTTTATCCATCAAGGTTTCAATATCTACAGGTTTTCTTAAAAACTCATAGGCACCGAGTTTCTCTGCTTCTTCCTTGTCCTTTTCTGTTCCGTGAGCAGTTAGAATAATAATCTGCGTTGTTGGATATGCCTGCCTAATTTGTCTTAAAACCTCAATACCATCCATGCCTGGCATTCTTAGGTCAAGAATTATAACATCAGGTTCCTGCTCTTTTGCATAACTGATGGCTTCTTCTCCGCTGTATACTGTATCTGGCTTGAGCTCTCTCATTTCAAGTCTTTTAGCAAGAGTTTTTACAAATTCAACTTCATCATCTACAAGTAAAACTCTCATCTGTTTTCCCATTTTTCCCTCCTAATTTCTCGGGGTATTTTTAAAATATTAAAAAAATTTCAGAAAAATGTAAAGCTATTATAAATTATCTCGTTATAAAAAATTATAATAACATTTTTTTTGGTCATTTATGTAATAATTTTATAATCTTATATTTAAAAAGTTAGGAGGTTAGAATGAAAATAAGAATTATCGGAATGGTAGTTCTTCTTCTATTTTCCTTTATTTTTACTAACTCTGCTTATGCAGAAACAACAACTCCTGCAGACAGCTCTATGCCCTGGTGGGCATGGCCTCTTATTTTGTTTATCGTAACATTTATACTCGGAGTTCTGGCTGTCTTAGGCGGAGTTGGGGGAGGGGTACTATTTGTTCCAATTGTTGGAGGCTTTTTTCCTTTTAATATGGATTTTGTAAGAGGTGCAGGATTATTTGTAGCTTTAGCAGGTGCCTTAGCAGCAGGCCCGGGGCTTTTAAAAAGAGGATTTGCTGATTTAAGACTTGCACTGATAGCCTCTGCCTCTGCTATAGTGGGCGCAATGATAGGACTTGCTCTTCCGCCTAAAATTGTTAATATTGCACTCGGGGCAACAATCCTTATGATTGTCGCTATCATGCTTCTTGCAAAAAAGTCTGAATATCCTGAAGTTAGGAAGGCAGATTCTCTTTCACAGGCATTAAAAATAAATGGTATATATCACGAAATATCAA
>CAZYLC010000033.1:0-14981 GCA_964648755.1 uncultured Thermodesulfovibrio sp. | reverse complement strand
TTCAAGGGGTTCAGAATTGCTATGCTATTCAAGCTGGAAGAGAAGTTAGACTTATTGTAAGACCAGATATTTTGACTGATGAAGAGTGCGCTCTTATTGCAAGAGAATTAAGCAAAAGAATAGAAAAAGAATTAAGTTACCCCGGTCAAATAAAGGTGACAGTTATAAGAGAATCCAGATTTATTGAATATGCCAAATAATGACAGTATAAACATTCTCTTTATTGGCGATATAGTTGGTAAGTCTGGAAGAAATATAGTTAAAACCCTTCTTCCAAAACTAATTGACAAATACAATTCAGAATTAGTAATAGCAAACGGAGAAAATTCAGCTGGAGGCTTCGGTATTACAGAGAAAGTAGCAGAGGAACTTTTTTCCTATGGAATAGATGTTATTACAACAGGGAATCATGTGTGGGATAAAAAAGAAGCAGTTCCCTATATTGCTAAAGAACCAAGAATTCTAAGACCAATAAATTATCCAGAAGGAGTCCCTGGAACTGGAAGTATAGTCTTGAGAACAAAAAGAAATAATTTAGTAGCTGTTATAAATGTTTCGGGAAGAATTTTTATGAACATTCTTGACTGCCCTTTTAGGATCACTAAAAGAGAGGTTGAAAGGATTAAAAAGGAAACAAACATCATTTTTATTGATTTCCATGCTGAAGCTACTTCAGAAAAAATTGCCTTTGCCTTTTACTTAGATGGAAAGGTAAGTGCTATTGTGGGCACTCATACTCATGTACAAACTGCTGATGAAAGGATCTTACCAAAGGGTACTGCCTACATAACAGATGTGGGCATGACAGGACCCGATAATTCAGTAATTGGATTTAGAGAAGAAGAGGTAATAGAGAAGTTTCTTACACAAATGCCAAAAAAATTTGAAGTACCTTCAATTTCCTCCATACTCTCTGCTGTTTCTTTAGATGTTAATCTATCAACTGGTCTTGCCACAAAGATTGAAAGAATAATGATCAGACAAAATTAAAAAATTTTTTATAGCTGTAAATAAAAATTTTATCCAAAAAAAGTTTACAAATGTAGCGTTTTCTGATAATCTTTAAATATGAGATTATTTTTATCCTTTTTAATATTTTTCTTTCTACCTACCGTAGCTTTTTCTGATTATGTAGGCACAGAAAAATGTAAGAATTGCCATCAAAAACAGTATGAAAATTTCATTAAATACTCAAGAATGTCTCGTTCCTTTGAAGCGGTGGAAAAGATGAAAAATAAAATAACTCCTGAGGAACTAACAACATGCTATCAATGTCATACAACAGGATATGGTAAAAAAGGTGGATTTATCTCTGCAGAAAAAACCCCTGATTTAAAAAATACTGGCTGTGAGGTATGCCATGGCCCTGGGAAAAAACATGTGGATACTAAAAATCCAATCTACATAAAGAGAAAATTTACTCTTCAAATATGTGAACCCTGCCATACAGAAGAAAGAATAAGGGCATTCAGATTTAAGCCACTTTTATATGGAGGAGCCCATTAATGTTTAAGTTTATTACACAGAAAATTGGTAATAAACTGATGCTCACTTTTGTTGGTATTATAATTCTCGTTATGATCATTGAGATGACCTTCAGGATTTATTTTGGAGTAGGTGACAGAATGCGTTTGGTAGAAGATGGTAATAATGAAGTTTTGGACACAATTTATGCTACCATGAAACATCCTTTAACTGTGGGAGATAGTGAAGCAATTCACAGGGATTTAGAAGAAAGTGGGCAAAAGTATAAAAAAATTAGCGTATTTCTCACAGATTTTAATGGCATAATTTCCTTTTCAACTGATAAGAAAGCTTTAAATGCATCAATCAATAATTTAATTCCAAATGAAACTTTTAAGGATAATATGATTAAAAGTTTAAGTAATGATGGAAAATCAAGATATTCTTCTCTAATTCAAATAGAGGGAAAACGGAATCTAATCTCCATTCTCCCTATTCATAATGCACCAGAATGTTATCACTGTCATGGTTCATCAAGAAAAATTCTTGGTGCCTTAGTGATGAAAACGGATGCGGAAGATGTTTACAAAACAGTTATAGCTCAGAGAAATAGGTCTCTTGCATTAACATATTTTGCTTCTTTGCTCGCAATATTAATAACCAATTTTGTAGTAAGTAGATTTATAAGAAAACCTCTAAACAATCTTGTTGATGCCACCCATAAATTTGCAAAGGGCGAGATGATAACAATAACAAAGTATCCTTCTGATGAAATAGGCACTCTAACTGAAACTTTTAACTACATGGTTAATGAAGTTGCTAAGTCAAAAATGGAACTTGAGAAAGAACTTACTCGTAGGGCAAAGCTTCTTGAGGAAAGAGAAGAACTTGTAGCTTTGCTTCAGAAAGCAAACAAGCAACTTAAAGAACTTGATACCCTGAAATCTGCCTTTATCGCCAACATGTCCCATGAACTAAGAACCCCAATGAATGCCATAATTGGTTATACGGATTTACTCCTTGATGAAGTTGACGGCCCCCTTAATGAAGATCAAAAGACGTCCCTTAGAAAGGTTTCAGCAAATGCCAAACATCTCCTTCAGTTAATTAATGATGTTCTTGATATTTCAAAAATTGAGTCAGGTAAAATTGAATTAAGACCTAAGGAGGTCTTCCTAAAAGAACTAATTGATGGAATAATGGTCACCTTTGAACCACTAATTGCGAAGAAGGGGTTAACTTTTTCATTGAATATTGAACCAGGAGCAGAAAAACTCTATGTAGATGAAGATAAAACAAAGCAGATTTTAATAAATCTTATTTCTAACGCCGTAAAGTTTACCCAAGAAGGCGGAATAACTATTAGGTCGAGAGTTTCAGAGAGAGGTGTGGACAAGGAAGGAAATCCTCAGTTTATAGAAATTTCTATTGCCGATACAGGTATTGGAATCAAAAGAGAAGACCTTGATAAAATTTTCGATAAATTTGCTCAGGCTGATGTATCTACAACAAGACAGTATGAAGGAACAGGGCTTGGATTAAGCATCGTAAGAGGTCTCGTAGCTCTACACAAAGGTATGGTTTGGGCTGAAAGCGAAGTGGGTAAAGGTAGTACATTTTATGTTCTTTTACCCTCTAAAAAGGAAGTTTTTGATCAACCTATTCCTGTGACAGAGGAAAAAATGGCGGAGGAACTATCTCAATATTTTGAAGTTCCAAAGGAAATTTTTCTACAAGATCCTTCCTATGAGGGTAAAATGGTAAGATGTTGGGATTACACCCAGTGTGGACATGTGAATTGTCCAGAGTACGGTTCTCCTGAGAAAAGATGTTGGCTTGTTTTAGGCACACACTGCAAGGGCATGCGAATTGGTTCTTATCCTGAGAAAGCTGATGCTTGTAAGATATGTGAAGTAGTGAGAGATCTTGTCTTACACAAAGAACCTACGTTATCGGTTATAGCAAAACCTTCAGATAAAGAGAAAGTTGTATTAGCTATTGATGATAATCCCGATGCAATAGATTTGATTAGAAAATACTTGGAAAAAGATTATAAGGTAGTTGGAATTCTCAGCAGCGAAGAGGCAGTAAAAAAGGCGAAAGAAATAAAACCTGTTGCCATAACTCTTGATATAATGATGCCTAAAAAGGATGGTTGGCAGGTATTGAAAGAGCTAAAAGATGATGAGGAGACAAGGGATATACCAGTAATAATAGTATCAATTATAGACAATAAAACTCTTGCTTTCAGCTTAGGCGCAGCTGATTATTTTGTAAAGCCTCTTGATGGTAATTCACTTTTGAGAAAAATAAAAAACTTAGAAGCCTTTAGGGCTATTAAAAAAGTTTTATTGCTTGAAAGAGATGAAAAAACCAACAGAGACCTCTCAGGAATACTAAGAGAGAGCGGTTATGAAGTTTATGCAACCCTAAATAGCAAAGAAGCCATTAACCTGGTAAAATCTCAAAAACCAGACCTTCTCATTGTTAATATAACTGACCCACTTAGTAGTGCCTTTGATTTTATTGATTTTATAAAAAGTTCCCCAGAACTAAAGGATGTTCCAATAATTGCACTAACAAATAAACAATTAAGCGAAAAAGAAAAAGAAGAACTTGATGGTCGAATAAAGGATATAATAAACAAAGCTCTCTTCTCTGAGGAAGAACTGATAGAGGAACTCAAAAGCAGTTTAAAGAAAATAGGAGGATAAGATGAAGACCATTCTTGTAGTTGATGACAATGAGGATTCAAGAGAGCTTGTAAGAAAAATTTTAAAAAAACAGGGATATGAAATAATAGAGGCAGTTGATGGAGAGGATGCAATCGTTAAGGCAATTGCTTATAGACCAGATCTTATACTTATGGACATATCAATTCCTAAAATTGACGGATATGAGGCTACGAGAAGACTTAAAGAAAGACCAGATTTTAAAGACACGCCTATCATAGCCTTTACTGCTCATGCTATGAGAGGGGATCAGGAAAAGGCAATTCAGGCAGGTTGTGATGGTTACATATCAAAACCTATTAATGTTCGAGAATTTCCAGAACAAATAAAAATATACTTCAAAGATAAATGAACGATTTTAAACAGACAATTTTAATTGTAGATGATAACATTGATACAGTAGAACTCCTAAGAAAAAGACTTAAAGCTGAGGGATATAATACTGTCGAAGCTTACGATGGGGAAGAAGCTTTAAATAAAGTTTATGAATCCAAGCCAGACATTATTATTCTGGACGTAATGATGCCAAAAATGGATGGTTATGAGGTATGCAAGAGGTTAAAAACAGATGAAAGAACCACGTTTATTCCTATTTTAATGCTCACAGCAAAATCTGATGTGGAAAGTAAAGTTAAAGGACTTGATATAGGCGCTGATGATTATGTTCCTAAACCTTTTGATTATAGAGAACTTTCTGCAAGGATTCGTTCCCTTCTTACAAGGAAAGAAACTGCAGAAAGAGTTATTGAAGAAGAGAAAACTGAGTCAATTAGAAAGCTTATTGATAGTCTTAGCCATGAAATAAGAAATCCCATAGTAAGTATAGCTGGGTTTGCTAAAAAAGTCTATGATAGTTTACCTTCTGGAGATCCCAATAAACCCTATCTAATGACCATACTTCAGGAAGCAGAGAGATTAGAACGACTTTTAAGAGAAATATTGAATCTTAAAATGATTGCTATCGGATTTCTTGAAAATGTTGATCCCCCTAAGGTAGTAGAGGAAGTTTTAGAGGAATTTGAGAAAGAGATAGAGGATAAAGCAATAGAAGTTGAAACAGATTTTAAAGAATCACCCCATATTTACATAGATAAAGAACATTTAAAAATAGTTTTACGGAACATTATAAAAAATGCCATTGAATCTATGGAAAAATCGGAAAAAAGAATATTAAAGATTTCTGTTGAAAAAGCGGAAAATAATTTATTAATAAAAATTTCCGACACTGGTAAGGGAATTCCTAAAGAATTGATAAAAAAAATATTCGATCCTTTCTTCACCTCAAAAGTTTACGGACCAGGCCTTGGACTGACCGTTGCTTTAACAATTGTTCAATATTACAGAGGCTTTATATCTATTGAAAGTGAAGAGGGCAAAGGTAGCATCTTTATAATAAAAATTCCCATCAGAGGTAAATAAAAATCTCTCTATAACTTGACTTTAATAGTATCCATTAAGATATCATTTTCTATGGATAGGAAAGTTGCTTTCATATATGATGATATTTTTTTAAAACATGATACCCCCCAAGGTCACCCTGAGTGTAAGGAACGACTTTTAACAATCATAGATCAGTTAAAAAAAGAGGGATTATGGGATAGACTTCTCCATATAAAACCAAGAAAGGCTACTATCGATGAATTGTTACTTGTTCATGAACCTCATTATATAGAGAAAATAAAGAATTCACCACCAGGATATTTAGATCCCGATACCTATCTTTGTGAGCATACCTATGAAGTTGCTCTTTATGCAGTTGGTGCTGTTTTGGATGCTATTGATGGCGTACATAGAAAAGAATTTGATAGAGCCTTCTGTGCAGTGCGTCCCCCAGGTCATCATGCTGAGATTGATACGGCAATGGGGTTTTGTATCTTCAATAATGTATCAGTTGGGGCAGCTTATGCAAAAAAGTTAGGATACAAGAAAATCTTTATAATAGACTTTGATGTTCATCATGGGAATGGTACTCAGCACATTTTTGAGGATGACTGCTCGGTTTTTTATTTTAGTTCTCATCAATTTCCTTTCTATCCTGGAACAGGAAGAGAGCTTGAAATCGGTAGAGGAGCGGGAAAAGGTTGTACCTACAATATTCAGCTTAGAGCAGGCTCTGGTACGAGAGAATATTTAACTGTTTTTCAGGATATTTTGCCACAAAAAATAAGAGAAAATAAGCCAGAACTCATACTTGTTTCAGCAGGTTATGATATGCATCAGGATGATCCGATGAGCTATATAAATGTAACTACAGAAGGAGTAAGAAGTATTGTAAGAAGCATTCTTAACTCCTCCTATGCTCCTAAAGTATTTGTCCTTGAGGGTGGCTATAATCTTGACTCCTTAGCAGAGTGTGTAAAAGTCACTCTTGAAGAACTATTAGTTTAGCTTTTCCATAAGAACAAACCTGTATCTTCATCATATCCTCTTTCATAAGCTATTCCATGGAGTTCAATAATCTCAAATTCAAAAGCGAAAACAACTGCTTCGAAGAGATGCCCTCCTATGGTCGTATAATCTTCCTTTGAGAGTATTATGTGTAAATGGGCAAAGGGCTCACCATCTTTAAGGGAAACATTTCCATTAAGGGATAAAATTTCCATCGGTTCACAAAATTCTTTTGACATATATTGTCTTGTTTTCTGATCATAGTAACCGATTTTTGCTTTGGTTACTGCTCCTATACCACTTATAAGTCCTGAATTTATCGATTTTTCTTTCAATATTTTTGTGATTTCTGAGATTATTTCATCACCTTTGAATAATCTTCCTTGAATAATTTTTTTGAAATTGAAATCTTTAAGCATCTTTAATCTTCCTTTATTCTATCTGCAAGGACTTCTAATGAATGTTTTACCTGAATTGAGATTCCCTCTTTGTCAACTCCACCTCTAATTTGCATTACGCAGCCAGGACAGTCGGTGCATAGGAGGTTGGTTTCTGTTTTTTTGATATTTTCAAGCTTTTTCCTTAAAATTGTTGCTGAAATTTCTGGAAATTTCAATGAATAAGAGCCACCCATTCCACAGCATGTATCAGATTCAAACATTTCAATGAGTTTCATTCCAGAAGTTGTTAAACTTTCTCTTGGTTCTTTATAAATTCCAAGAGTTCTTATTAAGTGACAAGGGTCGTGATAGGTGTAAGTTAATTCTGGAGCAGCTTTAAATTTTATTTTTCCCTCTTTAATAAGTCCGTTTATCAGTTCAGAGGCGTCTTTTACTTTTTCAGAAATTTTTTCTGCCTTATTAATTATTTCTATACTATAATTCTGCTCCTTAAGGTCTTTGATAAACTGTTTTTTAAGTGCTACAGTGCAGGTAGGACATGCAGAAATTATGTAATCGGCTTCTTTACTTAAGAGAGCTTCAATGTTTTGCTTAGAGTTATTCGCTGCAACTTCCATCACTCCTGAATATCGTGCAGGTGCACCGCAACAGGTTTGTTCTTCAGGGAACAGAACTTCAATACCTGCTGCATTGAGAAGTTTTATAAGAGCTTCTCCGATTTCAGGATAGGCAAAGTCGATTAAACAACCTGCAAAAAAAATAACTTTTTTATCGGATTTTGGTTGTTCTATTTTCTTAAATCTATCCCTGAAGGGAATATCAGCAATAGCTGGTAAACTTCTTTTTTCTGTCAATTCTGAAAGGAAAAAGGGTAGATGTCTGATAAATCCGTTTTTTTCGAAGGGTTTCTGAATTTTAGAAGCGGTTCTTAAAAGAGAATGAAAAAGTTTTCTATTGTTAACTACTGAGTAAATTGCTTTAGTTGTAAAGTTTAATCCTTCCTCTTTAGCAAGTCTTTTCCTTATCTCCAATATAAGTTCGGGAATATCGATCCTACCAGGGCACACCTTTACACAGTTACCACACTGTATACATAATCCTTGAATATCCTTTGAAGCTTTAAGTCCTTCTGTCCAGGCAGTAAGAATTGTACCTATGCCACCTGTGTAAACTTTTCCAAATACATGTCCACCAATTAATCTGAAAACAGGACAGACATTGAGGCAAGAAGCACAGCGAATACATTGAATTGTCTGTTTGAATACTGGGTCTCGAGCAATGGTGCTACGGTTATTGTCAAGAAGTATAATGTGAAATTCTTTCTGTGAACCATCAATATGAATATAGGGTCTATTAACAAAGGATATATAACTAGTGATTAATTGAGCTGTAGCACTCCTTGGTAGAGCTCTAATTATTGGGAAAATATCTTCCAATTTAGCTACAAGTTTTTCTACTCCCACAACAGCTACATGAATTTTTGGTAAAGCCATTGTAAGACGAGCATTTCCTTCATTGGTAAAAAGTACAAGTGTTCCTGTTTCAGCAATCGCTATGTTTGCTCCTGTTATTCCCATATCAGCAGCAAGGAATTTTCTCCTTAGGTGTTTACGGGCAAATTTAACCATTTGGGCAATATCAGGTTCTATAGGTTCTACTTTTTTTGTGAAAACATCGGAGACATCATATCTTGTAAGGTGAATTGCCGGAAGGACCATATGAGAAGGTCTTTGTCCTGCAAGCTGAATTATCCACTCTCCGAGGTCTGTTTCGTTTACCTCAATTCCTTCCTCTTTGAGATATTTATTTAGATGAATTTCTTCTGTTGCCATTGATTTTGATTTTACTATACTCTTTACATTGTTTTTCTTAGCAAGATCTATGATATATTTTCTTACTTCATCGGGATTTTTTGTATAGAAGACCTTTATTCCGTTAGCTTGAGCTGATTTAATAAAAGTTTTTATTACATCATCAAGGTGCTCTGCCACATAAGCTTTAACAGAGGCTATCTTATCTCTTATCTCTTCAAAATTAAGCCCTTCGTAAGCCTTAAGTCTGCTTACTGCATAGGCTTCTGAAAAACGCGTTAGTGCATCAGAAAGGTTTGTATTCTGAAGTGCTTTTTTTATATCCTCTTTAATCATTTCATTTCCTCCTAAAAATTATCTACGCAGACAATAATAACCCTTTCAGGTCCGTGAACCCCTATGGTTAAAACCCTTTCTATGTCAGCGGTTCTACTCGGGCCGCTTATTACTGTCATATAAGGAATATTTTTGATATCAATTTTTTTCATAACCTCTTCTATGTTTGGTTCTATTTTGTTAACAGGTAAAATGGCTATATGAATCTCTGATAAGGTGGAACATAGTCTTTTTGAAATCCTATCAGAAATTTCTACAAGACTACCTGTTTCAGCAATGCCGTAATCGACTTGATTAATTCCAATTTTTGCTGAAGAAGCAGAATTCAAATCTATGTTAAATTCAATTTGGGGTAATTCTTTGAGAAGTGAATCCCTATCAACACCTTCAAGAAAATTAGAATCACACCATACTACTTCCTTCGATTTCTTGTTTGAACTGTTTTTTATTATGAAATCTTTGATAAAATTTAATGCTTCTGACTTACTGTTGAAATGATAAACTTCCGAATTTATTTTTTCTGCTTTTTCTTTAAAAAGCTCAAACATTGATAATCCTCCCACTTTTTTAAATTCAATAAGCTGATAAGGCTAATTTTCTGCTCTATAGGAATTAGCAAGCAAACTTACTGTGTGAGTAACATTGCAACTTTCACCAATTCTATGAAGTCCCTCAAAAAGCTCCATCATGCAAGCAGGGCAGCCAGTACATACAGCATCTGCTCCCGTTGATTTTATATCCTCTGCCTTTGCTTTTGTTATTTTAAGAGCTGTATCTGCATGGGTAAGATGATAACTTCCACCACTGCCACAGCAGGCGTCGGGTTTTTTCATCTCCAAGAGGGTAATTCCAGGAATCATTTTAAGAAGCTGTCTTGGTTCATTAAAGACCTTCATAGACTTTTTAAGATGGCAGGAATCGTGATAAGTAACTTTTAGCGTAACTTTTCCTTTTGGTGGTTCAAATTTAATGACCTTTAAAAGAAATGTGGATATATCATAAACTCTCTCAGCCCATTTTTTTGCTTTTTCCTCATACTCAGTGTCCTCAAAAATTAAAGGATATTCGTGTTTTAAAGCGCTTCCACAGGAACCGCATACTGTGACAATGTACTGAGCATTTGTTTTTTCAAAGGCATCAAGATTTTTTATTGCAAGTTCCCTTGCTGTTTCAATATCGCCATGCACCATTACAGGCATTCCACAGCAGTTTTGTCTCTTAGGAATTATCGTAGTAACATTGTTTCGTTGAAGCACATATATTAAATCATCGCCAACCTCTGGATAGAGATAGTTAACAGAACAACCTGTAAAAAATATAACAGTAGCTTGAGAAGATTTAGCTTCTACAGTTTCCTTTACCCTATCTCTAAAACTTTCCCGAGTAAGCTCTGGCAGAATAAATTGTTCATCAAGCCTTGGATTTATTCCCTTGAGAAATCCTTTTGGTGTTCTTTTCTTTTCACCTTCTGGTTTAAGAAAAAATCCCTGCATGGCTGCAAAGGCTTTCATTCCTTTGTCGAAAAGTTCAGGATTTTTTAGAAGTCCAAAGAGAGCTTTTTTTACAAAAGGAATACCCTTTTTTTTAGCGATTGCTGATCTTAGTCCAAGTATTATTCTGTCAAAACGAACGCCTGAAGGACATGCCATCATGCAGGATTTGCAAACAAGGCAGTTAAAGATAAGATTTATGAGGGTTTCATCATCAATTTTTATGTCATCGTTCAAAACTGCTTCGCCAAGTGCGATTTTACCCCTTGCTACTGAGGATTCTTTTTTTTCTACATTATAAATTGGACATACGGACATACAATTTCCGCATTTCATGCATCTTATTAACTCTTTTTTCAATGTCTCTATATCATCAAAAATAGTTTTGGCTGCTGCTGTTGTCACTTTAAGCCTCCATAGGAACAAGTTTCCCGGGATTAAGGATATTGTCGGGGTCAAAGGCTTGCTTTATTCTTCTCATTGTTTCAACTCCAGAGCGACCGATTTCATTTTTTAGATATTTAAGCTTTGCTATTCCTATACCATGTTCACCAGAGAGAGTTCCACCTAAGGAAAGAGCAACCTCGAAAATTTCATCTACCGCTTTGTGGAGTCTCTCCATTTCATCTTTATTTGTGGGATCAACAAGCAGTGTGGGATGGAGATTACCGTCACCTGCATGTCCAAAGGTACCGATCATTAAGTTGTATTTCTTAGCAATACTTTGAATAGCAACAAGCATATCAACAAGCTTGGTCCTCGGCACTGTGGCATCTTCAAGCACTGTTGAAGGTTTTACCTGAGCAAGCGCTGGAAGAGCTGCTCTACGGGCAGCCCAGAGGGAGTCTCTTTCAGCATCGGTTTCTGCAATTTTGTATTTACCATTGTTTTGGTTAATGATTTCAACGCATTTTTCCGATTCCCAAAGGACAGAGTCCTGTCCCATTCCATCAACTTCTATTAGTAAAAGAGCTTCTACATTAGTGGGTAAGCCTACTTTTGCATAATTTTCTACAGTCTGAATAGTTACTTTATCCATTATTTCAAGGGTTGCAGGGATAACGTGATTACGTACAATATCTGTTACAGTTTTGCCTGCATCTTCAAGTTTATCAAAGAAGGCAATCATTGCTTTGCGATATTTAGGAGCAGGAATTAGCTTGCAGATTATCTCTGTTATTATTCCGAGTGTCCCCTCTGAACCAACAAAAAGATGGGTGAAATCATAGGCAGTGACATTTTTAACTGTTTTTCCGCCAAATCTGAATACTTCACCTGTAGGCATTACTACTTCCATTCCCATGATATAATGTTTTGTAACTCCATACTTTAAACCGCGAAGTCCCCCTGAATTTTCAGCAACCGAACCGCCAACTGTTGCTGTTGCCATAGAACCGGGATCAGGTGGATAGATTAATCCGTATTTAGCAACTGATGCATTTAAGTCAGCAATAATTACTCCTGGCTGGACTGTTGCTGTAAGGTTATCAGGGTCAATTTCGACAATTTTATTCATTTTTTGGAAGGATATAACTACTCCTTTGCTTAAAGGAACAGGACCACCGCTGAGACATGTACCAGCACCTCTTGGATAAAGGGGTGTTTTCTTTTGCCTTGCAAAAGATATTAATTCCTGAATCTGTTTTGTATTTTCAGGAAAAACCACCACCCCGGGAATTTCACGGGGAATCCCGGGGGTGGCGTCATAACTATAGGCTATTAATTCAGCCTTATCAGTAAGAACATTCTCAGGACCGAAAATATTCTTACACCTATCTATGAACTCTTTATCTATCATTTTACAACTCCCTTGCCAACTACTCTGGAAAGTACAACGATAATTACGGAAATAGCAAAAGTTGCTACAAGATAGTTTAACCCTTCAGAGCTTGCTGCAGCCTGTGCAGCTGGTTTAGCTGCCTGTACTGCTGCTTGCACTACCTGTTCCCATTGAGGAATCATCCATGTAAATACATAAGCTTGTAACATTGCAAGCACACCCATTATAAAGGTAAGGATTATGGAATGTTTCAGTGTAAATCTGAATATATCACCTTCATGTCCTACATAACCTGTGGCTGCAGTTGCAACTGCAATGGACTGGGGGGATATCATTTTTCCAAAAACTCCACCAGAGGAATTTGTTGCCACAGTTAGTACAGGGTCTATACCAAGTTGACGAGCAGTTACTTCTTGAAGCTTTCCAAATAAAGCATTGGAGGAGGTATCTGAACCTGTCATGAAAACTCCAAGCCAGCCAAGAAAGGCTGCAAAAAGTGGGAACACTGTGCCAGTTGAGGCAAAGGCATAACCAAGGGTTATAGCCATACCAGAAAAATTATAGAGATAAGCGAATCCAAGAATTGTTCCAATTGTTACAATAGGCCATTTAAGCTGATTAAGGGTTCTTCCTGCTACTTTTAAAGCTGTTCCAATTGATGCACCCATTACAGGTATTGAGAGAATTCCAGCAAAAAGAATTGCCGTACCTGCTGCTGAAAGAATATTAAAGGCATAAACTGCGCCCTTAGGTTTTCCGAGATGGTCTATGACTGCTTTGTCAAGCCCTGTTATAGGGAATTTAATCGTTGCAATCTGGTCAAGATATGCTTTAACTGGCTTGATTCCCCATGCAGCAACGAAAATTGACAGGAGTATAAAAGGTGCCCAAGCACGAAATACCTGTCCAAAGGTATATTGCAGACAGGCTTTACCTTCGGCACATGTTTCATGGGAGAAGGTCCATGACTCTTTTGGATGCCATATTTTTACAAAAATTACTGTAGCAATGATTGATATAATTGCAGATAATATATCTGGAAGATAAGGACCTATATAGTTTGATACGATGAACTGAGTAAGAGCAAAGGAACCGCCACTTACAAGCAGCACAGGCCATATCTCAACAGCCTTTTTCCAGCCAGCCATAACTACAACCATATAGAATGGAACAAGAACGCTAAAGAAAGGAAGCTGTCTTCCAACCATTTTACTTAATGCCATTAGGTCTACTCCTGAAACTCCAGCACCAACTACTATGGGAATACCAATAGCACCAAAGGCAACAGGTGCTGTGTTAGCAATAAGACAAATACCACAGGCATATATAGGATTGAATCCAAGGCCTGCAAGCATGGCAGCAGAAATTGCTACCGGTGTTCCAAATCCTGCAGCACCTTCGAGGAATGCACCGAAGGAAAAGGCAATTATTACTGCCTGGATTCTTCTGTCATCAGTAATAGTTGCAAGAGAATTCTTAATGATTTCAAACTGTTTTGTCTCGACAGAGAGATTATAAATATAAACCGCGGTTACAACAATCCAGCAAACAGGCCAAAGTCCAAAGATAAAACCATTGAAAGTAGAAAGCACAGCAAGATTTACAGGCATTCCATAGGCGACAATGGAAATTAACATGGCGATTACTACTGCTGAAATGGCTGCCCAGTGACCTTTCATTCTCTTGTAAGCAAGTGCCCAGAAAAGATAAAAGATAGGTACTGCAGCTACAAGAGCACTGAGAGCCAGACTACCGAGTGGATCAACATTAATGTTCCATGGCATAAATAAAACCTCCTTAAAAGTTTTTTTATATAATTATGCAAATTCAAAATAAGGTTGTAAATCAGAATAATCCTACAAGCTTGTAGGATTATTCCTACAACTTTAGTAGAAATTCAAGAATTGCCTTTGATGTATGAAGTCTATTTTCTGCTTGGTCCAAAACTACGCTTTGAGAACCGTCTATAACTTCATCAGTAATTTCTTCTCCCCGATGAGCAGGTAAGCAGTGCATAACTATGGCATCAGGTTTTGCCTTTTTTAACAGAGCAGAATTGATCTGAAAATTTTTAAATTTTTCTTTTTTCTCCATATTCCCTTCTTCTCCCATGCTTAGCCAAACATCTGTATATATAACATCAGCATCTGAGACAGCTTCAAAGGGATTACTGAAAAGATTTACTTCTGTTAAAGATTTTGCTTTATCCACTGATTCATTCAAAGGTTCGAAACCCTCAGGAGTGGCAATATTAATTTTTAATCCCGTTAATGCTGAAGCTTCAATCAGAGAGTTAGCTACATTATTTCCGTCTCCTACATAAGCAATTTTTATGTTCTTAAGTTTACCCTTTTTTTCAAAAATTGTAAGCATATCTGCCATAGCTTGGCAAGGATGATGACTATCAGTGAGGGCATTTATAACAGGGACCTTTGCCCATTTTGCAAATTCCTCGAGAGTGCTATGGGAAAAAGTTCTTATCACAACTGCATTTAGATATCGAGACAGGACTTGAGCAGTATCTCTTACTGTCTCACCCCTTGAGAGTTGTAATTCCCTTGGGCTTAAATACACTGGAT
>CAZYLC010000032.1:0-15226 GCA_964648755.1 uncultured Thermodesulfovibrio sp. | reverse complement strand
TATAAAGAATCACTATCCTATCAAACAAATAATCAGTTGAATTGTTGTATAAAAAATTTGCGTTTTTGAAAAAATAAATTCAATATTTTCAATGAGTTATGAATTTTAATTGATAAATTCAGGTAAAGCAAATAAATAGAGGCTCCGAATCATTAAGAGTCTTTTCAATCGAAGTAGCTGAATAAGTGTAAATAAAAATTACAATTTTCATTTTTATAAATTAGTAATATTTCAGGTTTAAATCGTTTAAAAATTCTTACAAGATCAATAGGCAGGCTTAGCTAGGAGAACTATATCACTTTTTCTTAAAATATCCAAAACTCTATCTTTTTGCTCTCTATCCTTTATTCCAATAACATAAAGACCTGTTTTAGAGGGTCCGTCAATTATTCTTCCATCAATTTTTCTTATAAGCTCTCTAATCTCTTTTTCCTTAACATTTTCTTTAAAAACAACATTGATTCCATAGGGTGTTTCAGCCCTGATTTCTGTGGTTGAAAGAGTTTTGTATTCATATTTTAAATTGAAAATGTATAACAACAACCCAATAATAACTAAAAATTGAAACATTATAAAACCTAAAGAAAATTTAGGATTCAGGCTAAAGATATTCCATATGTTATATCTTATTTTTTTCTTTCCTTTATTCGCCTGCTTATTTTCAGATAGATACTGTCGGAAGGATCAGGTAAATCTTGTTTTATTTTTTCATATCCCTTTCTAACACTATCCCAGAAATTTAATTCTCTTTGAAGTGCAGGTTCGTTACATAGAATTTTTTCTATTGATTCTTTTTTTTCATCTGAAATTAATCTCTTGGAATACAAAGGCAACATCGCTTGGAGCTCTTCTAATTTATTAGAAAAAGGCATCTCTATTTACCCCCATATTCTCAAGTATTTCTCTTAATTTTTCTTTTGCATAAAAAATTCTCGTTTTCACTGTATTTAATGGAATATCAAGTATTTTTGAGAGTTCTTCGTAGGTCATCATGTATAAATATTAAATCAAGAATCTCTCGGTGCTTTAAAGAAAGCTTTTTCAAAGCAAAATAAATTAGCTGCTCTGTTTCATTTTTTGCTGTTAATCTAAACTGTTCAGCCTCGAGACTTTCTGTATCTGTTAATTGTTGATACCTATAATCTCTCTTTTTTATTTCATTCATCGTTAAATTTCGCGCAATTCCAAGAATCCATGTTAAAATATTTGAGTCTCCCTTAAATCTCTTGGCAGACAACCATATTTGTATATAAGTTTCTATCATAAGATCCTCAGCAGCTTCTTTATTGTTAACAAGTCTGAAAATGTAATTAAAAACACTTCTTGAAGTGTTTTCATAAAGTCTCCTTAAAGCCTCCTCATCTCCGTCTACAATCTGCTTGATTAATTTTTGTTCCTCATTCATTAGTAGTACTAACCTCAAAAAAAGTTCAAAAACTGGAAATATTTTGAAAAAGGAGGTCTAAAAAAGTCAATTAATTTATAAATCTTTTAATAATATTTTTACAGCTTCTTCTGGTGAACTGGCTTGTATTATTCCCTTTATATTCCACGTTTTAAGTCCAACCACTCTTTTGCCTAATTTTAGTGCAAAGGCTATTTCACTTAATGTACCATACTCTCCACCAATTGCAATCAATACATCAGAAGCTCTTACAATAAGAACATTTCTCATCTCTCCCATTCCTGTTGGAATAGGAATCTTTACAAAGGGATTGGCATCTTCCTTTTTCAGTGTGGGAAGTATTCCAATAGTAATGCCCCCTTCAAGAGCTGCACCTCGACAGGCTGCCTCCATCACACCACCAAGCCCACCTGTAACAACAATAACTCCTTCTTTTGCAAGAAGTCTTCCCACTTCTTCTGCAATTTTTAAAAGTTCTTCATCTCCCTTCCCTGCCCCTATTACTCCAATCATCCTCATTTTAACTCCACTACGGTAATAGCATCTCCACCTTCATCGGGATTGCCCTTCCAAAAACTCTTTACTGCAGGATGCTCTTTCATATAGTCTCTTACAGAGTCTCTCAAAATTCCCTTTCCGATGCCGTGAATTATTAGCCCTTTTGAGACCTCATTAAGCGAAAGTTCATTTAAAAATCTCTCCAAATGAGGAATTGCTTCATCTACTCTCATTCCTCTGATGTCAAGTTTTCTAAGGACTTCTTCTATATTCCCTTTAGTAGAAACTTTTTTAGTAGAAATATCCCCTCTTTTTGCTTCTTCTTGACTCATAGATTTTTCAAGTTCCTCAATTCCTGCTTCTATTTGTAATGTATCTGTTTGAATCTTTGCTCTACCCTCTTCAATTGTTAAAACTTTACCTGAAAGATTAAGAGTTTTAATTGTGACTAAATCTCCTACTTTGATTTCTTCTATAGTTTTTCTTCCTTCAGGCAGAAAGGCTTTTGCAATTTCAGTTGCCTTTCTGGAAAGCTCTTTGAGTTTCTGTCTATCAGCTTTTTTAGCTTCTTCATATAAAATGTTTATTTCTTTTTTGATTTTTTGAATTAGACTTGAGGCTTCACTTTTTGCCTCTTCAATTGCTTTCTTTTTCCTTTCTTCAATCTTTATGAACTCCTTTTCAAGCCTTTCCTTCTCTGCTAAAAGAGTCTTTTTTAAGTTTTCTAACTCTTCAATTTTTGCTCTGTATTGTTCCTTTGCTTTTTCAAGACTGTTCATAAGTTCATAGAGTTTTCTATCCTCTGTACCCTTGAATTCATAGGCTCTCTTAATAAGTTTTTCAGGAAAACCATATTTTTTTGCAACTTCAAGGGCATAAGACGTAGTGAGACTTCCAATGCTTAATCTATATAGAGGAGTCATAGTACTTTCATCAAAAAGCATAGCAGCAACTTCCATACCCTCTTCAGTAGCAGCAAAGAGTTTTATTTTGCTTAGATGGGTTGTAACAAAGGTAAATACTCCTTTGTCTCTTAATTCTTCAATAATTGCACAGGCAAGAGCAGAGCCTTCTTCTGGATCCGTATTTGTTCCAACCTCATCAAGAAGAACAAGGCTTTCACTATTTGCCTCTTCAACTATCTCTCTAAGAGTTATAACATGGAAAGTAAAGCTTGAAAGATGTTCTTCAATAGAACCTTCATGATAAAGGTCAACATAAATAGAACTAATAAAGGGAATAATTGAAGATGCACTGGCTGGCACAGGAAGTCCTGAAATTGCCATGGCTATTAAAAGTCCTATAGTTTTTATGGTAACAGTTTTACCACCTGCATTAGGTCCTGTAATAACTAAGACTTTTTTGTCTTTGAGCTCTACATTAAGGGGTTCAACTTGAGTTTTTGAAAGCAGTAAAAGAGGGTGTTTAGCTTCAATAAGTCTTATCTGCTTTTCTTTAGTTAAAGCAGGTATTTTTGCATTAAACTTATTGGAAAATTTATATATAGCATAAAGTTTATCAATATAAATAAGAAGAGTAAATTCTCTCTCAAGAGTGTTGCTAATATGATGTATTTCATCGGAAATTTCTCTTAGAATTCTTATCTCCTCCACCCTTTCTTCAAGCTTTAACTCTTCAAGCTTTTTAGAAAAAGCAGCTATTTCCTCTGGCTCAACAAAGGCTGTTTCTCCAGAACGGGATACATCTTGAACCTTCCCCTTAATCTGCCCCTTTGAATCCATCCTAATGGGAATAACCCATCGGTCATTTCTTTTTGTTATAAATCTGTCCTGCAGAAAAATATTTATCTCTCTGCGATTTATAATTTCTTCAAGCTTTTCCTTTATTCTTTCTTCAGTGATTTTTATCTGTTTTCTTAAATATTTGAGCATTGGAGAGGCTGTATCAAGAATATTTCCTTCTTCATCTACAGTATTTTCGAGTTTTTGGAGCAAGTATGGCTGACCAAAAGTAATATAATTACCTAATATCCCTTTAATTTTTATGGTTAAGTTGGGAAAGGTTAATAACTCTTCAATGCATGGAGAAAGTCTATCTAAGACTCTTAGAACTTTTAAAAATTTATTTAATTCCCAAGCTTCAAAAAAAACGCCTTCCTTCGAAGCTCTTTGAAGTAGATCAGAGATATCTGGAAAAGAAGAGAGAGCAATTTCTCTTCCGCCATCAAGGTAGCACTTTATCTCTTCAAATTCTTTAAGACTGCTCTCCGCTTCTTCTATACTTGTAGCAGGATAGATCTGCTTTATAGCCTGGCCTGTAGCCTCTGAATTTGAAAACTCTTCTATTAAATCTAATACTTTAAAATAATCTAACTCCTGAAGAGCTTTCTTTTTTATCAATCAAACTTCTCCAGAAGCCTTTTCTTCTTTTCATCAATAATTTTTGAGAGTTTTTCAATCTGATGTAAAATTTCTTTTTTAGCGTCTGAACTGAGTTCTTGACCCTTCTCTTTAATATCTTTCATTTTATTTTTTAACATTTCAGAGAGTTCCTCTATCTCTTCATATAAGTCTTCAGCTGCTTTAACAGTTTTTTTCTTAAGTTCCTTTGCCTTCTTTTGTATGTCCCTTCTTGTTTCTTCCCCGGATTTAGGAGCATATAAAAGAGCAAAAGCTGCACCTAATACTCCTCCTAATAAAAAAGCTGCTAAAATCTTCCCTTCCTCCCTCATTTTTTCCTCCTTCAATTTATTTAATTAATTTTAACACGTTTTATTGATATTTAGCCCTATGAATAATATATAATTAAGAAAATATTAAAATGGAGGTGTAGTATGCTTTCCAAAATACCCTTTAAAATGGAAAACCTTACCGATGATGATATTGACAAACAGATATTAAGAGTTGGACTTATTGCAGAGCTTGATGCTATTAATCTTTATGAACAACTTGCTTCTTTAACAAAAGACGAAAAAATTAAAGCTATTTTCCTTGACATTGCAAGAGAAGAAAAAACTCACGTGGGAGAGTTTCTCACTCTTTTACTTATGAATGATGAAGAACAAGAAGATGAGCTTGAAGAAGGAAAGGAAGAGGTTGAAGAACTACTCGAGGAAGAAGAGGAGGAATAATTAAAAGGGTTTTATTACTAAAAGAGCATATAAAACATAAAAAGAACCTGAAAAAATCAATGTAATAGGAGAAATTCGCTTTCTTAGGTGAATTTCTCCTAAAACTATCAAACCTGCCAAAATAGCAAGACAGGCACTTAAAAGAGCATAACCTGTAATATCCCAATCTGTGAAAATAATTCCTACAGAAACAGGAAAAGTTGACTGAAAAACCATTGCACCCGTCACATTTCCTATTGCTAAGGTATCTCTTCCCTTAAAAGTCCAAGTAACGGAGTTAAACTTTTCTGGAAGCTCTGTCGCTACCGGCGCAATTAATAGGGCAAATAACAGAGGGTCGAAGCCAAATTTTTCCGAGATGTGTTGCAGAGCTGTTACAAAGCCATGAGCTCCTTCAATCATGATAAAAAGTGCAAGGAGTACTTGAATAAAGGAAAAAATACCCTTAAATTTACTGATTGGTAGGATTTTACCAAGGAATTTTTCAAGATAAAGCTTCTCCTCATGAATAATTGCGTCACTTTCACTTTTAAAAGTTCTGTATAGATAGACAACATATCCAATAACAAGTAAAATTGCTACAACAATATGATATTTAATAAACATAGGGAGAAAAATACCCGCAGAATACATTAACAGAAAAAACAGAATATCCCTTTTTACAGTAGAAAGCTCAATATCAAAACTAAATTCTCTTCTTTTTGACAAGTAAGAAACACATACGGTAATTCCGATCAATAAGAATGCCAGCGTAGCAAGCATAAATGGTGCGCCCAAAATAGCCCCAATTCCTATTGAATCTCCTGCCTCGCCTTTGTGGAGAAATATAGCAACCATTGGCAAAATTGTCTCTGGTAAAGCCGTACCTACTGCAGCAAGTACACTTCCTACTACAGCCTGGCTAAGAGAAAGTCTCTTACCAAACACCTCAATGCCATTTGTGAATACCTCAGCACTCAGCAAAATCAGTAAAAGATTAAAAATTAGTAGAAAAAAATCAGCAGTCATGTTTAAAATTATAAACTAAAGTTTATATAACAAACAATTTATTTTGTATTTTTTTGGAGGGATTAAAATGGAAAAGGGGGTTAAAGCATTTAACTTAACAAATAACGCTATAGAGGTATTAAAGAGGAGATATTTAAAAAAAGATGAAGAAGGCAGAATAATCGAAACACCAGAGGAATTATTTAGAAGAGTTGCAACAGCAATTGCAGAGATAGATGCTCTTTATGGAAAAACAGAAAAGGAAGTTTCGGAAACAAAAGAAATATTTTATGAACTTATAACATCTCTCAAATTTTTACCCAATTCACCAACTCTAATGAATGCAGGAACTCCACTTGGTCAGTTAAGTGCCTGTTTTGTGCTTCCTGTTGATGATTCTATGGAGGGCATTTTTGATGCAGTAAAGTATGCGGCAATTATTCACAAATCAGGTGGTGGAACAGGTTTTAGTTTTTCTCGTCTAAGACCAAAAGGTGATGTAGTAGGTTCAACAAAGGGTATCAGTTCAGGACCCGTTTCATTCATGAGCGTCTTTGACGCTGCAACAGAAGCAGTAAAACAGGGTGGTCGTCGTAGAGGTGCAAATATGGGACTACTGAGAGTTGACCATCCTGATATCATGGAGTTTATTACTTGTAAAGATGACCTTACAAGATTTACTAATTTTAATATTTCCGTTGGACTTACAGAGGAGTTTATGAAAGCCGTAATAAATGATGAAGAATATAACCTAATAAATCCTCGTTCAGGAAAGGTGGTAAATCGTCTAAAAGCTAAAGAGGTTTTTGACAGAATCATACATCAAGCATGGAAAAATGGAGAACCAGGTATAGTATTTCTTGACAGAGTAAATGCCTCTAATCCAACACCAGAACTCGGAGAAATTGAAGCTACTAACCCCTGCGGAGAGCAACCATTACTTCCCTATGAATCCTGCAATCTTGGTTCATTAAATCTTGCTAAAATGTTGAAGGACAAGGCTATAGATTGGGAACTTCTTAAAGATACTGTTTGGAAGGCCGTTCATTTTCTTGATAATGTTATCGATGCAAATAGATATCCCTTGGAGCTAATTGAGAAAAATACAAAAGCAAACAGGAAAATCGGTCTCGGTGTAATGGGTTGGGCAGATATGCTAATTCAGCTAAAAATTCCTTACAACTCCAAGGAATCTCTCTCCTTAGCAGAAAAAATTATGAAGTTCATACTTGAACAAGGAAGATTAGCCTCAATGGAACTTGCTAAGGAAAGAGGAACTTTTCCCAACTATGAAAAAAGCATCTATTACAACAAAATGCCTCTAAGAAATGCAACGATTACAACAATTGCTCCTACAGGAACCTTGAGCATAATAGGAGGATGCTCTTCAGGGATTGAACCACTCTTCGCCATTTGTTTTGCTAGAAATGTGATGGATGGGACAAGACTTGTAGAGGTTAATCCTTATTTCAAGGGAGAAATGGAAAAATTAGGACTCTGGTCAGATGAAATCGCAGAAAAGATTGCTGATACAGGTTCTATTCAAGGGATAATGGAAATCCCCGATGAAATAAAGAGAATATTTGTAACTGCCCATGAAATATCACCCTCAGACCATATTCGTATGCAGGCAGCCTTCCAGCAATATGTGGACAATGCTGTAAGTAAAACAGTAAACCTACCAAATGATGCAACAGAGGACGATGTAAGAGAGGTATATTTACTTGCTTATCGTTTAGGATGCAAAGGAGTTACCGTTTATAGAGATGGTTCAAGGCAAGGGCAGGTAATCCAAAAGGGCAAATCCCAAAGTGAAACTACTCAGATAAGATTAAAACCAAGAAAGAGACCAGAAGTTCTTCAGGGAATTACAAGACTTATGAAAACAGGATGTGGAAATCTCTATATAACAATAAATAAAGATGAGAAAAATAAACCCTTTGAAGTATTTACAAATATCGGGAAAGCTGGAGGATGCGCAGCTTCTCAAGCAGAAGCAATTGGAAGACTTATTTCTCTTGCTTTAAGAAGCGGCATTGAACCACAAGAAATAGTAAAACAGCTTAAGGGAATATCCTGCCACTCACCAGTATGGTCAAGCAATGGGAAAATTACAAGTTGTTCCGATGCCATTGCAAAAGCTATTGAATCAGAAATTAGAGAAGCTAAAGTTCAACTAATTGAAAAACAAGAAAATAAAACTACTCATCCCGAAGAATCCTATCAGAAATCCAATTTAGAAGCAGTTCACTACGGGGCTTGCCCTGAATGTGGAGGCAGTCTATCCTATGAAGAAGGCTGTGCTATATGCCACAGTTGTGGTTTTACCAAGTGTAGTTAATAATATTACTGAGGGATATTATTCGGTACTTTTTGTCTGATAATAAAAGGAGCAAATGAAGACAAAGCGAGAATTAATAATAGTAGGCGACAGAGTCCTTATAGAACCCGATGAAAAGATTGACAAAACCACCTCAGGACTTTTTTTGCCTCCTACAGTTAAAGAGAAAGATAAAATAATGTCAGGTAGAATTATAAAAGTTGGACCTGGCTATCCAGTAAATGACCCTTCCCTTATATTGGAAGAACCATGGAGACAAAAAAACATGGAAACAATTAAATATATTCCACTTCAAGCACAAGAAGGAGATTATGCCTTTTTTCTTAAGGATGCTGCATTGGAAATAGAGTTCGAGGAAAAAAAATATCTTATTGTACCTCATTCAGCCCTTATAGCCTTAATCAGAACACGTATTTTAGAGGATGAGGATGATAGAGGATTTTAAATCATCAGATACATGGAGAGTATTTAGAATTCAATCTGAGCTTGTAGAGGGCTTTGAAACTCTTCATGGAATAGGACCTGCTGTTTCCATATTTGGAAGTGCCCGAATGACAGAGGAAAGCTTTTACTATCAAGAAGCATTCAAAGTTGCAAAAGCTCTGAGTAAATGTGGTTTTTCTGTTATTACTGGGGGAGGACCAGGAATTATGGAAGCAGCAAATAAGGGAGCCAAGCTTGGTAAAGGTAAATCAATAGGATTAAATATATCTCTCCCCCATGAACAACAACCTAATAAATATCTTGATATATCCCTCAATTTTAGATACTTTTTTGTAAGAAAGCTCATGTTTATAAAATACTCTATAGGATTTATCATCTTTCCAGGCGGATACGGAACCTTTGATGAACTTTTCGAAGCTTTAACTCTTGTGCAGACTAATAAGATTCAATCGTTCCCCATCGTCCTATACGGCTCTGAATACTGGAAAGGTCTAATAGATTGGCTTAAAACCTCTCCTCACTCAATAGGAGCTATCAATCTTGATGATTTAAATTATTTTGTCTTAATTGATAATCCCGAAGCCGTTTGTGGTTATCTCAGAAATTATCTCACCCGATTAAATGTCCCTTTGCCTGAATTTCAATACTAATAATGCATAAAGAAAACTTAAAAAAATATGAAGCTGAAGAAATCGATAGAATACTAAAAACCCATTCTCAACCTTCTTATAGAGCAAAACAATTAATTCAGTGGATTTATAAAAAATTCGTCAATTCTATAGATGAAATCACAGAATTTTCAAAAACCCTAAGAGAATCCCTGTCAGAGAAATATTATATCGGCAATATAGAACTAATTGAGCGAAAAGAAAGCATCGATGGTACAGAAAAATTCCTTTGGAAACTTGAAGATGAGGAAAAAATAGAAAGTGTTCTTATTCCGGATAAAGACAGACTAACTCTCTGCATATCAAGTCAAGTTGGCTGTCCACTTAAGTGTAAGTTCTGTCTTACTGGTAAAATTGGCTTCAGAAGAAATCTGTTCTCTTGGGAGATATTAGATCAATTCATTCAAGTTAGCAAACTTTTAGAAAGGGAAGACAAAAAGATCACAAATATTGTATTTATGGGCATGGGAGAACCTCTTCTTAACTTTGATAATGTTGTTGAGGCATTGTGGAGATTTAAAAAAATGCTTAATTTTTCACCTCGCAGAATTACCATTTCCACCTCTGGAATAATTCCTGCAATTAAAAAAATGCCTTATAAAGCACCACCTGTAAAACTCGCTATTTCATTGAATGCAACAGATGATAGAACAAGAAGCTATTTGATGCCAATAAATGAAAAATATCCCCTAAATGAGCTTATAAAAACACTTAGAGAATATCCTCTCAAGCAAGGATTTCGAATTACCTTTGAATATGTAATGTTTAAAAATATCAACACCTCAGAGGAGGATGCCTTTAGACTCTCTCAACTATTAAAGGGTATCCCCTCAAAAATAAACCTTATTCCCTTTAATCCATGGGAAGGTTCTAATTTAGAAAGACCTGACGAAGAGGTAATAATTAAGTTTCAAAATATTCTGATATCAAAAAGGTTTTCTGTATTTATAAGAAAAAGTAAAGGTAAAGATATTCTCGCTGCTTGTGGTCAATTAAAAGCACTTTATTCTAATATGGAGAGCACATAATGAAAAAAAGAATCATCATTGGTATACTTTTGATGGTTGCAATATCAATAATTGCAGTATATTTTTTCTTTCCCTTTGACACCTTTGTAAAGGAAAAAATAGAACAATCCCTCGGAGAAAATATCTCAATAGAAAAAGTAAATGTAAAGTGGAACCACATTAATGCATCTGGCGTTTCTATAAAAACAGCCTCTGGTTTAGAGTTTCTTAAAATAAAAGAACTTAAGTTAAAGTTATATTTTTTCCCTTTATTAAGAAAACAAGTGGAAATAAAAGAAATAAGATTGGATCTCCTCATTTATATTTGATAAAGAATAAAAAAGGACAATGGCAATTACCCCCACTATTTAGTGCAGTGGAAACTCAAAAAAGCTCTATAAAAATTACAGTAAAGGAATTAGAATCAATTAGTGGAGTTATTATACTCCAGGATGAAGTCAAAGGGTCTTATATAAAATTAACTGATGTTAATTTATCTATTAAGAGCAGTAACTCAATTTTACAGACTGGCAATCCATTAATCTATGCTTTAGCTAAATTTAGCGATGGTGGAAATTTAACAATAAAATCAGAAGGAACTTTTCCCCAACAGCAAATAAAAGGAGAAGTAAAAATTAAAGATTTAAATATCAAAGTTATAAGACCTTACATGAGTGGAGATGTTAAAGTAAAAAGGGGAATTCTTAGTTTAGATTCAGATTTTTCAATAAACAAGGGGTATGTAAAAGCTCCTTCTGTCTTAAAAGCAAGGGAAGTAGAGATAGAGTCAAAGGGTTTTTTAATGGGCATAAGCGCACCTTTACTAATAGAGCTTTTAAAGAAAAAAGAGGAGATAGTTTTGCCCTTTAACATTTGGGGACAATGGGATAATCTTCAAAATGACCTGGAATCTGTAATAAAAAAACAAATCACGGAAGAAGTTGGGAAAACAATAACTTCTCCCCTCAAAACAATTACAAAACCCTTAACAGGTGTTCTTAAAAAAGGTAAGTAATTTTTATAAAATTAGGTTATTTATTTTTTAATTTCAAAGTTTCCTTTATCATCAATAAAAATTTCACATAATCAAAAGCAAAATTTAAAAGTTCTGTTTCATCCTTTTTAATTTTATCTATCGTTTCTTGTGAAACATCAAAAACATCAAGAAATTTGCTTTCAAATACAAATCTTCTGAATGCATCAATATCATAGCATGCCGTATAGAAAGCTCTCTGCTTTTTATCATCAAGCTTTTCTGCTTTAAGATTTTTTGTAAAGAAAAGTTCACGCCAACCCCTGTTCATATCGTCATAAAGATCAACTCCTTGATCCTTTCTCCATTCATCAACTGTCCATTCCTTATCTTCTTCAAAGCCTTTACAATGAGGCTCTTTAACAAAAAAGTAATGTTCCTCTGTAATGCCATCTGTGAGGTCAAATTTCTTAAGCGATGCTTGTCCTATAGGATAATACCTACATGTGGCAGGTCTGTCTTCATAGACTGAACATCCCGCCTCACATAGAAAAGGACAAGTTTTTTCTTCATCATCCTTTTTATTAAGAAATACAAAGGAATATCCACTTTTTGGATCAACAAAAACATAGGTATATTTCATTAAAAATTCACCTGAAGATATACCAAATCTGTTCTTAAGCCTCATAATATCATAGGGTGTAAGCATGATATCTATATTTTTGCAGCAACTTTTGTAGCAGGATATCCCAGGATAACAACGAAACTTAAATTTTGTTTCAAGTGTTAGCTCCTCAGGAGCTATTGCATTAATATTTAACATTATTCCTCCTCTTTGATTATTTTTATGTAAACTTTTCTTGTTCTTGGACCGTCAAACTCACAGAAAAAAATACTTTGCCACTGTCCTAAAATCAGTCTACCACCCTCTATAAATATATTAACCGATGAACCCACCAGAGTAGTTTTTATATGACTGTCAGCATTTCCTTCCATGTGAGCATAACCTGCACCATAGGGTGCAATCTTCTTTAGTGCATTGAGAATATCCTTTTTTACAGAAGGGTCAGCACCTTCGTTTATGGTTATACCTGCTGTTGTATGGGGAACATAGAGATAACAAACTCCGTTTCTTATTCCCGAATCCTTTACAATCTTTTCAACCTCTGCTCTTATATCAACAAACTCTTCCCTTGATGAAGTCTTAACAGTAAGAGTTTTTATCATAGACTAAGCCTCCCGATTCTTTCCACTGCTTCCTTAATTCTTTCTTTAGATTGAGTTAGGGCAAATCTTATATATCCCTCACCATGCTCACCAAAACCAACTCCTGGCGTACAGAGAACCTCCGCCTCCTTAAGAAGCTTACCAACAAAGTCTATAGAGTTTGTTCCACGTGGAACTTTCACCCAAAGATAGAATGTGGCATTAGGTTTTTTAACCTCAAAGCCCCTTAATCTTAGCCCCTCATAGAGAATATCTCTTCTCTCCTTAAATATATCCCTTATGTCTTTAAGAATGCTATCATCTGTATCAAGAGCAACTATACTTGCCTCCTGAATTGCCTGAAAAACGCCTGAGTCAAGATTGGTCTTTACCTTCCCAAGTCCTGCAAGAATATCCCTGTTTCCAACAGCATATCCTATCCTCCATCCTGTCATATTGTATGTTTTGGAAAGAGAGTGAAACTCGATACCTACTTCCTTAGCGCCTTCAATTTCCATAAAACTTATGGGCCTTGCTTCATAGTAAACCTCTGAATAAGCAGCATCGTGGCATACAATAATATTATATTTATTTGCAAAATCAATAACTTCCTTATAAAAATCAGATGTTCCATCTGCTGAAGTTGGATTATTCGGGTAATTAATAAACATTAACTTTGCCTTCTTGCATATGTCTTCAGGAATTGATTTTAGATCAGGCAAAAAGTGGTTTTCTTCTTTGAGAGGCATAAAATAAGGGATACCTCCTGCAAACTTTGTTCCCACAGGATACACGGGATAACCTGGAGAGGGAACCAAGACAACATCCCCCGGATCAACGAATGCTAAAGGAATATGACCAATCCCTTCCTTTGAGCCAATTAGAGAGAGAACCTCTTTTTCAGGGTCAAGTTCTACATTAAATCTCCTTTTATACCACCTCGCAACTGCTTGCCTGTAGCTTAGCATTCCTTCATAGCTTGGATATCGGTGATGTTCTGGATTCTCCACAGCTTTTTTCATAGCCTCTACTATGTGCTTTGGCGTGGGGATATCAGGGTCACCAATGCTCAAATCAATTAAATCTGCACCTCTTGCAAGAGACTCTTTTTTCATTTTGTCAATGGCAGCAAAAAGATAGGGCGGAAGAGTTCTTATTCTTTCAGCATATTGAATTTGCATTGTCATCCTCCTAGGTAATTGATATTTATTCAGTTTACAAAAACTGAGCTAATATTTCCAAATTTAGATTATTTATGCCTTTTAAATAGGAATGTTCCACGTGGAACATTCAGGAAAATCTATTTTTTTAAGCTTAAGAACTGAAGCTCTTTATTTACAGAAAATAACTCAGATGCGACAATTAAACTCGCTTTTATTATAAGACTTTCAGGAATTGTCTCATATATCTGCCCTTTCATCTGAATTGTTCTACAATCCTCATCACCACAAACACTACAACATCGCGACCTTCCTATCTCTGCATCAATCCATTCCTCAAGAGATTTATTATTAATTAATATAGAATTCGAAGCCAAAGGATTTTTCTTAAATTCATCTTGATTTAATTCATATTTTTCTAAAATAACTTCTATATCAAGATGCTTGAAAGCTTCTTTAAGCTTTAAAAATGCTTTTTCAATCTCCATTTCAGTACCGCTACATCTTGGACAAGTAGTGGCGCTATCAACGAGTCTTTGCCATCTGATAATAAGTTTAGTCATAGTATGTGTTCCACCAAAATTTAATAGATAATGTTATAATTTTAACAGAAAAACAGAGGAGGGGGGTAAAATATGCACTTTGACCCAACAATTTTTTTCTGGATTTTTCTGATTATAATTGCTATTCAGCCCGTAATCAGGCAGAGGCTTCTTGAAAACGCCCGCATGAAACTTATAGCCGAGATTGAAAAACAAAGAGGAAGTCGGGTGATTCTTTTAGTTCATAGACAGGAGACCATGAGTTTCCTTGGTTTTCCTATTATGAGATTTATAGATATCAATGACTCTGAAGAAGTTCTGAGAGCTATACATATGACCGATAATGAAATGCCCATTGACCTTGTAATCCATACGCCTGGGGGTCTTGCAATTGCTGCAACCCAGATTGCAAGGGCACTTTCAAGACATAAAGGTAAAGTTACCGTGTTTGTACCCCATTATGCCATGTCAGGTGGAACTCTGATTGCTCTATCTGCAGACGAGATTGTAATGTGTGAACATGCTGTACTCGGTCCGCTTGATCCCCAATTAGGTCAAATGTCTGCTGTTTCGATTCTCAACGTTGTTCAAAAAAAACCAATCAGTGAAATTGATGACAACACCCTTATTCTTGCTGACCAAGCAGAGAAAGCAATAAAACAAATGCGAGAAACAATAATAGAAATTGTATCTCGAAGCCACCCACAAGAAAAAGCCCTTGAAATTGCCGATATTCTTGTATCAGGCAAATGGACCCATGACTATCCTATTAGTGTAGAGGAAGCAAAATCTATAGGGCTTCCAGTTTCAACAAATATGCCTAAGGAAATAATGCTCCTTATGAATCTTTATCCACAGCCTGTAAGACAGTCGGTTGAATATATTCCTGTCAGAAAAAGCAGTA
>CAZYLC010000031.1:0-15261 GCA_964648755.1 uncultured Thermodesulfovibrio sp. | reverse complement strand
CTTAGCCCTCACTACCTCCGTCGAGTCCTTTCGCCCCCTTGTTAAAGATCATTTGTTTTTTAGGGCACGCTCAATTTCTCTTTGAGCTTCTTTCTTTTTAATTATATCTCTTTTTTCGTATTTCTTTCTACCCCTTGCAAGACCGATTTCAACTTTTACGTAGGATCCTTTAAAATATAACTTCAAAGGTATCAGTGTGTAACCCTGCTGCTGAATTTTTCCTCTAAGTCTCTCAATTTCTTTACGATGAAGTAAAAGCTTACGGGTTCTCAATGGGTCATGATTATAAATATTTCCATGGCTGTATGGGCTTATATGACAGTTTAATAACCAAGCTTCATTGTCCTTAATTATGACGTAACTATCTTTAAGATTTGCCTTGCCTTGTCTTAGAGATTTTACCTCTGTTCCTGTAAGGACTATGCCAGCTTCTATTGTTTCATCAATGAAGTAGTCAGCATAGGCTTTTTTATTCTGGCTTACTACCTTTATGGACATTTTATTTGGCTCTGCTTACAGCAGAAATTTTGGCCTTCAGGCAACTACTCTGTCTTCTTTTAGGATGCACTTTTCAGTGACAACACCTTCGGCAGTATGAATTTCAAACTTTCCATCTTCAATCATTCCTATTGCCTTCAAGGCGTAGAGAATATCAAGAAGCGTTTTCTGAATCTTTTCTAAAGGTATATCTTTGAATTCTAATTCTAATTTCGCTTTCATAAATAAATATTATATCACAAGATTGCCCTTTTCGAGAATTTTTATCTTCTGATTTTTATTAGTGACCCCATTAACAGTTGGTTCAAAGAAGATAAAATCTTGATGAAAGGGAGTTCTTACTTTTCCACCAAAAGAGGAATTGTCACCTAATGCAATATGTATTGTGCCAAGTATTTTTTCCGATTCAAGAATGTTGTCTGGTTTGCTTGCTTTATCATTTGTACCAATTCCTAATTCAGCAATATTTCTGTTCTCTTCTCTTTCATTAAGTTTCTTTTCAAGTTCCTCTTTGTAAGTCTCTGTTCCTTCTATGGAAACAACTTTTCCCCTTTGTACAATCAAAATCAATGGGCTTTCAAGCTTTCTTGTAGGTGCCCACTCTATGACAAGTCTTCCCTCTGCTGTATTTTCTATAGGTGCAAGAAATACCTCTCCTGCAGGAAGATTTCCAAAGGAGCCTTTACGAGCCAAAATTCCTGAGTCTACATGAACTTTTCTATTTCCCTTATCAAAGGTTATATTAGTTCCATTCGGAGTTTCTATATTTATTTTTTCTACTTTACTGAGAAGTTTCTTTATTTCTTCAGATCTTTTATGAACCTCTTTCCAGTCTGCTTTCATAGCACCAAGGAGCATGGAAGGGTCAAAAAGTGGCATGCTTGCATATCTTGTGCCACAGCACTTTGTTAAAAGGTCTCTGAAATTTGTATGACTTGTAGAGAAATTAGAAAGTGCTATAACCGCATTGACAGCTTGACTTTTATGTTCTTTTATGAGTTCTTTTGCAAAATCGAGTTCCTTTTTAGAGAGAGACTTTGCCATCAATTTTGAGAATATTTCTGCTTTTTTCAATTTCTCTATTGTTTCTTCACCAAAGGCTAATTTCCATAGCCTCTCTGGAGGTTCAATTCCATGAGAGCCTAAGGAAGGATATTCAAAATATATTATTTTTTCACAAAAAGATTTGCCTATTCCCCTTAGTTTTTTAGTGATATCTTTAAGAGTTTCTCTTCTTTGTCTTTCTTCCAGGGATATTTTTTCATCTTCTTTTATAAGATCTGTAAATATGAGAACTTTCTCATGAGGTTTTATTTTTAAATTTATTTTGAATATGTTTTTAAGGGGTTCAATATTCATTCAAAAAGCTCCAACTGATTTATTTTTTTGGATTGAAATTCTATAGGATACTTGCAATTGAAACAAGCCATGCAGTAAAGGTCAGAGTTAGGAATAATTTTTTTCAAACCTTCAATACTTAAATAACCAAGGGAGTCTGCAGTTATGTATTTTCGTATCTCTTCAATTTTGTGCGTTGATGCAATCAATTCCTGCCTTGTAGGAGTATCTATACCATAAAAGCAAGGCCCGATTGTAGGTGGAGAACTAATTCTCATGTGAACTTCCTTTGCACATCCAAGTTCTCTTATCATCTTTACGATTTTTTTCGAAGTTGTGCCACGAACTATAGAATCATCAATAACTATTACTCTTTTATCTTTCAAGGCCTCTCTTACAGGATTTAGCTTTATCTTTACTCCAAAATGTCTGATACTTTGCTTTGGCTCTATAAAAGTTCTTCCCACATAGTGATTTCTTATCAATCCAAACTCAAAGGGTATGCCACTTTCCTCAGCATATCCCAAGGCTGCAGGTACGCCAGAATCTGGAACAGGAATAATAAGGTCTGCATCAACGGCGTTTTCTCTTGCTAACTGCCTCCCTAGTTCTTTTCTTACTGTATTAACACATATATGTTCAAAAATATAACTGTCAGGCCTTGCAAAATAGATAAATTCAAAAACGCAGTGAGCTGGTTTAACTGAATTAAAAATCTTAATTGAATTCAAACCTTTCTCATTGATAATTAGCATCTCTCCTGGATTTACATCTCTTATGTAGTTTGCACCAATGAGATCAAAGGCACAAGTCTCAGAAGCAACCACGTATGCATCTTGAATAATTCCGAGTGCTAAAGGTCTTATTCCGTAAGGGTCTCTTATAGCGATTAATTCATTTTCAGTCATAAGCAGCAGGGAAAATGCTCCAGATACCTGCCTTACTGCATTTGCAATTCTTTCTCTTGTCTCTCCGCTTTTTGCTCGGGCTATGAGATGGAGAATTATTTCGCTGTCTGAAGTGCTTTGAAAAATTGCACCATCTCTTTCAAGCCTATCTTTTAATGTGTCAATATCAATGAGATTACCGTTATGAGCTATTGCAATACTTCCTAAGCTATATGTTGCCATCAAAGGCTGTACATTTTCTAAGGTACTTGAACCTGTTGTTGAGTATCTGTTATGTCCAATTGCAATATGCCCGGGAAGTTTCTTTATTACCTTTTCATTAAATATTTCTGCAACAAGCCCTAAGGATTTTTCAAGATAGAGTTTTGTTCCATCTGAAGCGCATATACCAGCACCTTCTTGTCCTCTATGCTGAAGCGCATAGAGCCCAAGATAAGTTAAATTGGCAGCCTCAGGATGTCCAAATATCCCAAAGACGCCACATTCTTCATGAATATCTTGGAAATAAATGTCCTTATTCATTTTTTGGAAAGTCTTATAAATTTTAACATACAAACTCTTTAGTTTACTATAATTTTTTGATATAATTGATTAATATTAATAATGTTTAATAATTTTAACATTAAAATTGATTCCCAACAGAAAGATACTATCATTAAAATTTTTTCAAACTATCCTGGCATTTTAAGTATTGTAGAAGATCTTATAAATAAACTTGAAAAATTTCCTCATAGTCCCTTCATATCCTATGAGATAGAAACTCACTTTATTAAATATTTCAATTACTATCTTAAGCATCCGCAAGGGTTTGAAGCTACAAGCTTTTTATTTGACTATTTAATGAAATGTCTTTATAAGCGGGAAACTACAGAAAGTTGTGTAAAATCACTTCTCAGAATGACTTTGAAATTGATTGAGGATTGCAATTGTCCAGAAAATGAGAAATTTTTAAATATAGCTAAGAAGATTTTTGAATATTTATTTTCAATGGACATAGAAAACTATTTGCCAAGACTTGATAGCCTTAGAATAATTGGAAAAACTGTAATAAAAACACAACTTAAAGATGAGGAATTACTAACTGCTTTCAAAGTATTATACAAAAAATATTTAATTAGCCTTTACAAATCAATTAATTCAATTAAAAATCCCCTAAAATATCATAAAGAGATATTCCCACAAGGTTTTCCTTTTGTTGAAAACGCTTACAATTCCCTATATAAAGAGATTATGAAAAATACTAAAAATATAAGAGATAAGGATGAATTAAATGAATTAATAAAAATTCCTTCAGGAATGGAAATATTTAATATTTTTCGTGAGCTTTATAAACATTTCCTTCAATCAGGAGATGTGTGGGTTGATTTACAAAACAGAATTTATTATTTTTTCTGGATTACAGAAAATGAGGTGCTTTCAGATTTATATGATTTCTCATTGAGAGAAATAGGTAAAAATATTAAAAATTCTCTACCCCTTCTAATATCCCACTCACCAAAAAAAACCATAGATTTATTAGAGAAAGTGTTCATAAAATTAAGTATATTTTTTAAAATTCATGCAGATGCTGTTCTTTTCTGCCTTGAAGAAATTGGAGAAGCAGTTTTTAGTTTAGACAACAGGGAAATTTTCAATTTTTATATAGATTCTCTAATTTCTATTGGCTTTCATTATCCTCAGGTTAAAGAATTCTCAGAAGAGTATATTGCTGGTGACAATAGAAATCATTTAAGAAATCTGCGCTTGTGGATAAATCTAATTTCAAAAAAACCCATAATATCAAAAGACCTCATTTCTTCATTGAGCATATATCTTTTTTTTGGTGATATAAATATTAAAGATACGGATTTTTTCCAACGAGATATAACAAAGCTGCTTAATTCAGAGATAATACCTCTCTTTTATTTGGTAAAACCCATATTAAGAAAGTTGCCAGTTTATTTCAATGAGATAAACGCAGAAGGTCAATTAAGAACTGTTTCAACGGAAGTGGACGAAATCTTCAAAAGAAAAGACCCCCTAATTCACTTCATAAGAAAACAGGTTCATGTTGAAAGTAGTCCCTTGATTTTGGAATTACTTAAGGAATCGATAAAATTTTACATAAATGGCGAAATTTCAGAATTGAAAAAATATATTCCCTTTGAGATATTAGAATCTTTGCCTTATGAAAAAGAACATTTTAACGAAATGGGAATTATATTTAAAAGTCTTATAACAGATTTCGGGTCTCTTGAAGATTTACTAATGAGTCCCTTGGATTCAATAGGAGCAAAATTAAATTCCTACAATTTCTCAAGTCATTGCAAAACAAAAGCGATACTCGCAGTAAGACTCTATCAACTTCTATATAGTAAATACCATATTGATTACTGTGAGTTAGAACACTTTCTTAAAGAAACTCTATATTTAGGACTGCCCGACGGTTCATATTTGATTGATATTTTAAAAGATGCTACTCTGCATAAAAAAGTTGAAACTCTATTAGCTTATCTTGAAGAGTTGAAGGAGATAATAATTTCTCCACAAAAATATGAAGCTTTCGAAGATATAGCTCATAAAAGGCACATTGCTGCTGGAATCCCCTCTGTTTATGGGAGATACAGCGAAAGAAAGTTTAATGCCCTTTCTGTATATCTTAGGCTTGAAAGTCTACTTAACAGTCTACTCGATAAAATAGAACAGTCACTGGGGCTTGAACTAATAACAAGAGCCACTCTTTTTAGAATAGAAAAATATTTCAAACTTTTCCTCAGGATTTTAGAATTAAATGGAATTTCTTCTCAGAAATTTACAAATACTCTTGATATGCTTACTGTTGCTCTTGAAATAAGAAGATTTACCTTTTCTCAATATATGGATATTTTCAGAAATCTCTCTGAATCAGTAAGCGATATTGTAAATACCTATTGTACAGCACCCTATAAAAAATGGTTAAGAAAAGTAATCCCAATAATTTATAATCTTTCTGAAAAAACAGAAATTGAAAATTTTGAAATTATAAATGCTTCTTCAGAAAAGTTTTTAAGAGATATTGTGATGCAATATCCGGGATTGAACCAACTTGATAGGATTATTGGAAGAATAATTAAAACTGCTTATAATCAGGCTGAAAAACTTCCATATAAGGAACTTGATTTACTGATGACTTACGACCCTAAAAAAATTCTCTGTGACATTTATACACCCAAAAGAGAGATAAACGATAGAATTCATCTCGGTAACAAGGGGCATAATTTAATTAAATTAGCTACAAAAGGGATATCAGTCCCTCCTGGTTTTATAATTACCACAGAAGTTTTTCGCTGCAGAGAGGTGATAAATGATTTTGAGCCTGCCCGTGAGCATTTAGAGAGAGAATTAAAAGATGCTATAAAACGACTTGAATATTTTTCAAAAAAACATTTTGCCGACCCATCCAATCCTTTACTGGTCTCTGTTAGAAGCGGTGGTGCTATTTCTATGCCAGGTATGATGAATTCCTTCTTAAATGTGGGTATAAATGAAGAGATTGCTGAGGGATTAAGCAATCAAACTGGCAAACCCTGGTTTGTATGGGATAGTTATAGAAGGTTTTTACAATGCTGGGGAATGTCTTTCGGTCTTGACAGAGACGAATTTGATAATTTAATGAACTTCTATAAGAAAAAATATAAGGTGGAATTTAAAATTCAATTTTCACCTTATCAGATGAAAGATGTTGCTCTTGCTTACAAGGAATTTATTCTATCAATGGGTATAAAAATAGAGGAAAATCCCTGGAATCAACTACTCATTGCCGTAAATCAGGTTTTTAACTCCTGGAATTCAATCAAAGCCAAGGCTTATAGAGAGATTCTTGGAATTTCAGAAGACTGGGGCACAGCAGTAGTTGTGCAGAAAATGGTTTTTGGCAATCTTGATATTAACTCAGGTTCTGGTGTTTTATTTACAAGAAATCCTAAGGATACCTCCGACAAGCTTGTTTTATGGGGAGATTACACTCCCGGAGCTCAAGGAGAAGATATTGTATCTGGCCTGGTTAATACTTTTCCCATATCCATAGAACAAAAAAATTATGAAGGTAGAATAAACGAGAGATCATTGGAAGAATCCTTTCCAGAAATTTATAAATCACTTCTTCAAATCGCTGAGAAACTTATATACGGAGAGAAATGGGATCATCAGGAAATAGAGTTTACCTTTGAAGGAAGAGGAAAAGGAGATTTATATATACTTCAGACAAGGGAAATGAGCTATTCCAAGGGAGAAATGGTTACAGTATTTCTGCCTTCACCTGCATTAAATGAAAATAAGTTAGGAACCGGAATAGGAGTTAGCGGAGGAGCCTTATCTGGCAAGGTAGTTTTTGATGTTAATGATATTAATCAGTTGAAATTACAGGAACCTGAAATCCCTGTTATACTTATAAGAGCAGATACTGTTCCCGATGATATTGTCCACATCGCAAAAGCAGATGGAATATTAACTGCAAGAGGGGGCTCTACTTCTCATGCTTCAATAATTGCTACAAAACTAGGAAAAACCTGTGTTGTTGGTTTTTCTAAGATGATAGTGCAACAAAACGAAAAAAAGTGTAAAATAGGAAAAAGGATATTAAAAAAAGGTGATTATATAAGTATTGATGGAAGAAGTGGATTAGTCTATTTTGGTAAGCACGAAACTCAAAAAATCTATCTTACAATGGATTATTTTTAATCTAAAAGGAGGGCTTAAATGGCTGAGGCAATTTTAGGAATTAATGGATTAGGTAGAATAGGTAAACTTACGCTTTGGCATCACATTGGAAGAAAAAATTTTTCAAAAATAATTGTCAATACAGGCAGAAAAGTGGGAAATTCCTTAAAAGATTTAGCTTTTTATATTGAACACGACTCAACCTATGGAAGACTCCACAATTATCTATATGGTTACAAATCTAAAAGGGTGATAGAAAAAATAGATGAATCAAATTCTACCTTAATCATAGATGGAATTCCTGTTAAAGTTCTCACAGAAAATAGAAATCCAAAAGATATAGGATGGGAAAAAGAAGGGGCTAAACTCGTTGTTGACACAACAGGTAAATTTCTCGATCCTACACTTCCTTCAGACTCAAAGGAAGGCTCTGCAAGAGGGCATCTTGATTCTGGTGCCTATAAAGTAATAGTAAGTGCACCTTTCAAAATAAAGGATAAAACAAAAGAAATTCCTGAAGATGCTATAACAGTAATAATGGGAATTAATGAAGAGATGTACGATAACAAAAAACATCTGATTATTTCAGGTGCGTCATGTACAACAACATGCCTTGCTCATATGATGAAACCCTTACTTGATTATTTCGGTGCAGAAAAGATTTTAAGTGTATCAATGGCAACTGTTCACGCAGTTACTGCCTCGCAACAGGTTCTTGATAGAGTGCCAAAGACAGACGCAAAAGATTTAAGAAAAATTCGTTCAGCAATGAATAATATAATCCTTACAAGCACTGGGGCAGCAAAAACTCTTGCTCTCGTATTGCCTGAAATGAAAAATATTGGCTTTATAGCTCAATCAGTAAGAGTTCCTATAGTTACAGGCTCTCTTATAATTCTTGTTGCTGCTTTCAGAGATGAAGAGGGCAATATTATTAGTGGAGATTTAATTAACAAAATTTATAAAGAAGCCTCTGAAAGGGAAACAAGAGGCTATCTTCTTTTTACTGATGATCAGAAAGTATCTACTGATATAATAGGAGCTTTCGGACCTGCTGCTATTATTGAAGGAAGTGAAACCCATACAAGAACTGCTATGATAACGCTTGATATATCAAAAATGTGTTCAATCGGATCGCCCACTGTTGATAAACTACAAATACCCGTCACTCAGGCTGTAATATATGGCTGGTATGATAACGAGCTTGGAAGTTATACAAATATGCTTGGAGATCTAACAGTTAAAGTTTCAAGGGATATTTATTAAAAATTAATAAATTGTTGATAAAAAAAATAAAAAAAAATAAAATTTAAATATGAAACAACAAAATCTGAAAAAAATTAAAATCCTAAGGCAAAACAAACATGATATTGCTATTTCAAAATATACCAAAATCATAGAGAAAGAACCTCAAAATTATCAAGCCTACAAAGAAAGAGGAAATGCCTACTATAGGAAAAAGCTCTATCACTTAGCTATAGCAGATTATACAAAGGCAATTGAGCTCAATCCTAATTTCTTTCTCGCCTATAATAACAGAGGCATTGTTTATTCTGTTCTTAGTTTATATGAACTTGCCATAGATGACTATAATAAAGCTATTGAATTGAAACCTAATAATGGCATGCCTTACAACAATAGAGGATTTACTTTTCTTTTAATGGGAAAAATTGAAGAAGCAGAAAGAGATATAAAAAGATCAGTTGAACTCAATCCTAATAATATATACGCCCTAAATAGCATGGCAGAACTGTATGCTGCTAAAGGAATGCCTGAGGAAGCCTGTCAATGGCTGTTGAAGGCTATTGAAAAAGGATATAATAATTGGAATTATCTTAAAAATTCAAAAACTTATGAACCAATAAGAAATCATCCCTGTTTTAAGGCTATCCTTGAGAGAAAAATTTAGAAAAAATGCAATATAAATTAATCATATTTACACTAATAATCTCTATCCTATTACACTTAGGCATCGTAATCTTATTTGGTAAAGTAGAAATTGATTTATCCTATTTTGATTTCATAGATGCTTACATAATAAAAAGAGATGATTCTGTCAAAAAGAAAAATACCATAAAAGAGCCTCCTCCAGAACATAATAAAAATAAAGAAGAAGAGATACAGAAAAATGAAAAAGATGAAAAAATACAAGAACATTCAGAAAAATATGCAGAAAAAAATACAGAGAAATTGAATGAAACTCCTGAAAAATTCTCAGAAAAATCTGATGAAAAAACGAATACTTTAAATTATCATGATAGATTCTCAAAATTCATCAATGAAAAAATGAAATTTGATGTATATTGGATGGGTATATATGCGGGTTCAGCATATGTTTTAGTAAAAGGAGATTCCGAAAGTATTAAGATATACTCTGAAGTCAACTCTGCTGCTTTTATATCTAATTTTTATTATGTCCATGACAAAGCTGAAAGTATAATTGAAAAAGGAAAACCAAAATATTTTCGACTTATTCAAAGTGAAGGTAAACACAGAGGAGACAAAGAAGTTAAATTCGATTATGATGCTGGAGAGATAACTTTTATTAATAATATAAAAAACAAAATCTCAGTTCATAAAGGTATTGATAAAATATTCATGGATGTTTTATCAGGTTTTTTCTATCTTAGAACCTTTCAAATAGATAAAAGTAAGTCAATCTTCGTTGATATTTTTGACAGTGATAAATTTGCAACTGTGGAAGTAAAAATTTTAAGAGAAGAAAAAATTGAAACCTCTGATGGAAAGGAAGTATCTACTCTATTAGTTAAACCAGAACTAACCACAGAAGGTTTATTTAAAAGAAAGGGTGATATTTTTATCTGGATTAGTAATGATGAAAGAAAAATTCCATTGAAAATAGAAACAAAAGTTCCCGTTGGTAAAATCACAGCAGAGTTGAAGGAATATAAAAAAGAGTAAAATGCCTCAAAATTATATTTTACTCAAAGGTGTCAGACAGCATAATTTAAAAAATTTTGACTTAACTATTCCCAGAAATAAAATTATTGTAATTACTGGACCTTCTGGTTCTGGCAAATCCTCATTGGCTATTGATACAATCTTTGCCGAAGCTCACAGAAGATTTTTACAAAGCTTACCTATAGAGTCGAGGATTATTTTCGAACAATTTCAAAAACCTGATATAGACTATATAGAGGGATTATCCCCGGCTATTTCTATAGATCAAAAGACAATATCAAAAAGTCCTCGCTCTACCGTAGGTACTATAACAGAAATTTATGATTATTTAAGGCTTCTTTATGCTAAAATTGGCAAACCTTTTTGCCCTAAATGTGGTAGAGAACTAATCACTCAAGATATAAATCAGATGACAGATACTTTATTGAAACTGCCTGTAGGTACAAAAATTCAAATTCTTTCGCCTATAGTCATAGAGAAAAAAGGTGAACATAAAGCAGAAATCGAAAAAGCAAAAGCAGAAGGATTTATAAGGGCGAGAATAGATGGAAAAATTTTAGATCTAACAAGCGAAATATTGCTTGATAAAAACAAGAGACACAATATCGAACTTGTTGTCGATAGAATAATTATAAAAGAGAAATATAAAAAACAAATCAAAAGAGCCCTTGAATTATCACTTAAATATTCAACCACTGTAATCGTTAATGTAGTGGAGAACAATAAAGACCTCATTTTTAGTTCAATGTTAGCTTGCCCCACTTGTGGAATTAGTCTACCAAACATCGAACCAAGATTATTTTCCTTTAATAGTAAATATGGTGCTTGCCCGAAATGTCGAGGTATTGGATATGAAAACATAGAAGAAGAGGAAGAAGCATCGGAAAATATAGAACTTGAATTATGCACTTTATGTAATGGTGATAGATTAAGAAAAGAAGCTTTAGCAATAAAAATCAATAATAAAAATATATCCGAGATATCAAATTTGTCATTAGATGAACTTGATTCTTTTTTAAATAATCTAAATCTTTCTTCCTATGAAAGAAAAATCTCTGATAGAATTCTAAAAGAAATATTTATTAAGCTCGGATTTCTTCAAAAAATTGGACTATCCTATCTGACACTAAATAGACCATCCTTTAGCCTCTCAGGAGGAGAAGCCCAAAGAATCAGGCTCGCAACTCAACTTGGTTCTCATTTAAGTGGCGTACTTTATGTTCTTGATGAACCAAGCATTGGACTTCATCCGAGAGACTGTTACAAAATTATCGAAAGTTTAAAAGAATTAAAAAAAATGAATAATACTTTAATTATAGTTGAACACGATGAATTTACAATACAAAATGCCGATCTTATAGTAGAATTAGGTCCAGGAGGAGGGAAAGAAGGAGGCTATTTAATAAACCTAACTTCACCCCATGAACTCATTCATAATCCAGAATCAATAACTGGTAGATATCTATCAAATATAAATTCCATACCTATACCTACAAGAAGAAGAAAGCCTATCGGCCACCTCCAAATAAAAGGTGCCTGTGCCTATAATTTAAAGAATATAGATGTTAAAATTCCTCTTGGAGTTTTTATATGTATTACCGGCGTCGCAGGCTCAGGTAAAAGCACATTGGTATTTGAAATTTTATATAAGGCCCTATTAAAAAAACTTTATAAATCAAATATAACTCCGGGTAAATTCAATTCCATAGAAGGCATTGAAACCATTGATAAAGCGGTATACATTAACCAAAATCCTATAGGAAAAACTTCTCGTTCCACTCCGGCAACCTATACGGGAGTTATGACTGAGATAAGAAATCTGTTTGCTCTTCTGCCTGAGGCAAAGGTAAGGGGATTTAGCAAGTCAAGATTTAGTTTTAATCTACCTGATGGTAGATGTGAATCTTGTCAAGGTGATGGAATAAAAAAAATAAAAATGCATCTTTTACCCGATGTATATGTTTTATGTGACACCTGTAAAGGCAGAAGATACAATGAAGAGACTTTAAAAATAAAATATAAAGATAAAAATATATCTGATGTTCTTAACATGACCGTAACGGAAGCATTAGATTTCTTCTCTTCTATACCAAAATTAAAAAATAAATTACAATTAATGGAAGATATCGGTTTAGGCTACATTAGTCTTGGGCAGTCTGCTACCACTCTTTCTGGAGGTGAAGCACAGAGAGTAAAGTTAGCAAAGGAGTTAAGTAAAAAGCCCACAGGAAAAACACTTTATATTCTTGATGAACCCACAACTGGGCTACATATGATTGATATAGAAAGACTCCTTTCAATAATCCAAAAGCTTGTAGATTTAGGGAACACTGTGATAGTAATAGAACATGATTTAGATATAATAAAATGTGCAGACTATATCATAGATTTAGGACCAGAGGGTGGCAACTCAGGAGGATACTTAGTAGCAGAAGGAATCCCTGAAGAAATTGCAATGAATGAAAAATCCTACACTGGTCAGTTCTTAAGAAAAAAATTGAATCTATGAGTGAGAAATTTTACATATCCATTGAGGATCAAGATAAAAGACTTGACTTATTCTTGGCTGAAAAACTAAATATTAGCAGATCAAAGGCACAAGAAATGATTGAAAAACATCATGTTAAAATTAATAACTCCTTCAAGAATAAAAGTTATAAACTAAAAAAAGAAGATAGAGTAGAAATTTCAGATTATCAAAAAAATAGCGATAATGCTATGAATGTACTTATGCCGCAGAATATTCCACTCCAAATATTATACGAAGATCAATTTTTAATTCTTATATCAAAACCGCCTGGAATGGTAGTTTATCCCTGTATAGGTCATCCTAATGGAACTGTTATGAATGCCGTAGCCTATCATTTCAAAAAACTTGCAACTATTGGAGGACCTCTAAGACCTGGGGTGGTCCATAGGCTTGATAAAGATACCTCGGGTGTAATGATCATAGCAATGGATGATGAAGCATACTACAAGCTTGTTGAGATGTTTAAAAAAAGAGAAATAAAAAAAGAATATCTTGCATTAGTCTATGGAAAAATAAAAGACTCTGGTAAAATTACCTCTCCCATCGGAAGATCAGCTTCTGATAGAAAAAAAATGTCCACTAAAGCAAGAACTTCAAAAGAAGCTATCACCGAATGGATTGTAATAAAAAGATTTAATAATTATTCACTTATAAAAGTAAAAATTATAACTGGAAGAACACATCAAATAAGAGTTCATTTTTCATCAATAGGACATCCCCTATTAGGTGATCCCCTTTATGGTAAAAAAACTTATTTAGAATTAAAAAGAGGTAAAATAAAAATACCAAGGCAAATGTTACATGCTCACAAGATAGAATTTATACATCCCATAAAGGGTGAAAAAATATTAATTGAAGCTCCTCTACCAGAAGATATGATAGAAATTATCAAAATTCTTGAAGGAAATTAAGAGGCAAAACAATAAGTTATAAATCGAAAGAATCTTCCAGATAGAATAAAGAAATTTTTTAATTTTATTAATTTTTATAGCTTAAATGTAAGGGTGGCAAAAAATTTTTACCACCCTTACATAAATTTAAACTCTTACTGTTTTTATTAAATCAGTAAGTTTCCTTATAACATCACTTAAATTACCAACCTCATTCACGACTGCATCAGTTGTAGCCCTAACTTCTTGAGAAAGTGCAGATGTCTGTTCAGCATTTCTTGAAACTTCATCGGAAGCAGAGGATTGTTCTTCTGTTGCAGTAGCAATCTGCGTTATCTGGTCTTTAACTTTCTGTGATGAATCTGCAATCCTGTTTAGAGATTTCTTTACTTCATTCAACGCTTTAAGGGCTTCTGCAACTTCACGGGAAGTAGCATCCATACTTTTAATACTTTCATGCGACTCACTCTGAACTGCTGTTATTTTTTCCGCTATTTCATCAGTTGCTTTTATTGTTCTTTCAGCAAGCTTTCTTACTTCATCGGCAACAACTGCAAAACCACGACCTTGCTCTCCTGCTCTTGCAGCCTCAATAGCAGCATTTAAAGCAAGAAGATTGGTTTGGTCTGCAATATCTTTAATAACTGTGACAATATCACCAATTTCTTCAACCCTCTGATTAAGAGCATCTATTGTTTTCTTAAGTTCCACTGTTGAGCGATTTGCAGATTGCACAGTTTTCATAGCATTTTCACTGAGAGCATAACCTTCTTGAGAGATATTTTGTGATTCTGTAGCAAGGTCAGAGGCTGTTGCAGCATTCTTCGCAATATCTGTTATTGTTTGGCTCATCTCCTCTGCCGCCGTTGCCATCTGATGAGCCTGAGATGTCTGAATATCTGCCTTTTTCTTTACATCTTCCATATTTTGTTCTAAAGAGCCTATTACTCCCTGAATCATACCAATCGATTTTTTAATCTCTCTTACTAATCCCTGTGTAAAATCCTCAACCTTTATTACGGACCTTGCAATAAGACCAATCTCGTCTTTTCTATTTCTGTAGCCTTTACCAAACCCAACACGACTAAAATCACCTTTTGCTACTTCTTCAAGTTTACTTGCCATGTCAGGTATGGGGTTCAATGCTCTCTTTGTAATAAAAAGAATAAGTAACGAAACCGCAAATGCACCAAAAATATTTACTAACCACATTAAATTTCTTATCCCTGCTACCTCACTTGCAATTTCCTCAATATAACTACCTGAGGCAATTATCCAATTCCAAGAAGGATAATGAGTATAGGCAACAACCTTATCTCTTGCAGAGTTTTCATTTGGATTTTTCCAAGGGTAAAATATTAAACCTTCCTTTTTCTCAATTATTTCTTTTATAAACTCTCTTCCCTTAGCATCTTTACTATCAATAATGTTCTTCCCTTCCAAAGCAGGATGAACAATAAGTGTGCCTTTATTTTTTTCAGATGTATCAAGAACATAC
>CAZYLC010000030.1:7952-15696 GCA_964648755.1 uncultured Thermodesulfovibrio sp. | reverse complement strand
ATGGAAGCTACTCTTCTTTGTCTTGGCATTTACGAAGAGACAGGTTCTCTTCTTTTTCCATCGACAACTCCAAGAGATGTTGAGGCCGTAGCCTATTTGCTTAGAAAAGGTGCTAATTTGAATCTTGTCTCTCAGTTTTTAAAGGAGGAACTATCAAGGGAAGAAATTACCCTTTTTAATGAACTTCTTAATTCCCTTGAGGAACATATTATAGAAGGGAAAAGAATAAATATTGCGCATGGTACAATGGAAACTTCTCAGGATATATCTCATATTGCCCACAAGGTAATGGATATTATTGATACGGATGCTTTATTTATCATAATTGGAATGGAAGATAAATTACTTATAATTGGTAGAAGTAACATACCAGAGATCAACATAGGTATCATTCTTAACACTTTTGGTGGTGGAGGACACTGGGCAGCAGGAAGCGCAACAATCAAAGATATGCCAGTCAATCTACTGATAGATGAACTTTTGAATGTTGTCAAAAGTCAGATTAAACCTCTCAAAGTTGCTAAGGATTTAATGACCACTCCAGTTATTTCTGTTCAATGGAATACTCCTATTAAAGAAGTTGAGAAGACGATGACTAAATACGGGATAAATGCTATGCCTGTTCTTAGAAATGGCGAATATTTGGGCATAATTACAAGAGGTGTGGTTGAGAAGGCTATTTTTCACGGATTGCAATCTTCAAGAGTTGGAGATTTTGCAACAACTGATGCCTATACTGCTGAAGAAGACACACCCATAATGGAGATAGAGAAAAATATGGTTGAACTTAATCAGCGTTTTGTTCCCATAATTAAAGATGAAAAAATATCGGGAGTTATAACAAGAACAGATATTTTAAGAAATCTTTATGAAGAGCTAATAAGAAAATTTAAACTATCCCAGATAAAGGAAGAACCTTCTGAAGAAGTAAGAAGGAATGTGGCAAATCTTTTACAAGAGTTTTTCCCTGAAGAAGTCTATAACATATTACTTTCAGCAGGTGAACTTGCTGATGAATTGGAATATGGAGCTTATCTCGTAGGAGGTTCGGTTAGAGACCTTCTTATGCGAATTCCAAGCCCTGACATAGATATAGTAGTGGAAGGAGACGGAATTAAGTTTGCGAAAAAGCTTTCTGAAAGAATAAAAGGTAAAGTTACTCCCCATCCGAGATTTGCAACAGCAAGGATAATAAAAGAGCTTATTAAGAATGGGAAAAGAATAGATTTCCATATCGACATAGCAACAGCGAGGACAGAGTATTATGAATCTCCTGCTGCATTGCCAAAAGTTGAGACTTCTTCAATAAAAAAGGATTTATATAGAAGGGACTTTACAATAAATGCTCTTGCTGTAAAGCTTAATGCAAAGGACTTTGGATTGCTTTTGGACTTTTTTGGTGGACAACGTGATATAAAGGACAAAAGGATAAGAGTTTTACATAATTTGAGTTTTGTAGAAGACCCAACAAGAGCTATAAGAGCTATAAGATTTGCGGAAAAATTGGGATTTCGCATATCAAAGCATACAGAAAATCTCATAAAGCTTGCAGTCCGAATGGGTATCTTTGAAAAACTAAAAGGTTCAAGACTTTATGAGGAATTGATGCTTCTTTTTAAGGAAACTATTCCTCATAATGCGATTAAAAGACTTAAAGAGTACGGTTTGTTAAAAATTATTCATCCCAAATTAGAAGAAAAGGAAATTAAGGAATTACTTACAAGAGCTTATGAAGTAATTCAAGGAGTTGAGCTCCTTTTCTTAAAAGAACAATATCAGGTTGAATTCATATATCTTATGGTAATTTTGTGGCAGTTAGAATATGATGAAAGGGTTGAACTTTTAGAGAGAATTAGCGCACCTGAGCACATAAGTAAAAAGCTTATTTCTGATATTGAAACCGCAAAGAAAAGTTTAAAACTAATTGATGAAGATGACCCTGTAAAGATTTATCATATTCTAAAAACTCTAAACATGGAAACTCTAATCTTGATGATGATTTATTCTCAAAAATGGCAAAAGCAGGCCATTTCATTATTCCTAACTAAATTAAGATTTATTAAACCTTTAATTAAAGGAGAGGATTTGAAAAAACTTGGTATTAAACCAGGTCCTATTTATAAGGAAATCTTTGAAAAAATAATGAATGAAAAAATCAGAGGGAATTTACAATCAAAGGAAGAAGAAATTGAGTTCGCCAAAAAATTCGTTATTTCAAGTTCTTGACATAGTCTTTTTAGTTCATGTATGTTAGTAATTACTACCATGAAAGGTACAAAAGATAGGATTTTAAGGGCTGCATTAAAATTATTCTCTCAAAAAGGATATCTTGCTACCACCACAAAGGATATTGCTCGAGAAGCAAATATTGCTGAAGTAACGCTCTTTAGATATTTCCCTACAAAAGAGAAATTATTTAAAGAAGTATTGGAAAGTCAATCTTTTATTCCAACACTGAAAGACCTTTTGGCAAAAATTGAGAAAACTGATTATAAAATTACATTGAAAACAGTAGCCCTTTATTATTTAAAATTACTGAAGCAAAAAAGAGATCTTATATGTATTATGCATAGTGAAATTTTTCAATATCCTGAGGAGATAAGGGCGATTCAAAGCAAGATGCTAAATGAACTTTCATTGATATTCTCTAATTATCTTGAAAATATGAAAAAAAGAGGGATTTTAAGGAACATTGATACAAAATATGCTTCCATGGGATACTTTGGAATGCTTTTTAATCTATTCATAAAGAAGGAGCTTTTTAAAAGAAAGATAAACTTGAAACAAGCCTTAAATACCTACATTGAAATCTTTTATGAAGGAACAAGGAGGGAATGATAGATATGAAAAAAATTTTTTTATCCTTTTTGATAATTTTTATATTTACAATGCAAGCAATGGCACAGGAGAAGTACACAATTAATGATTTGTTTTCTCTTGCAATTAAAAAAGCTGAAAAGATAAGGATTGCTGAAGAGAATATAAAAATTTCCGAGGAAGGTAAATATAAAGCTCTTGCAGGACTTTTACCAACTTTAACAGCCTATGGGAAATATACGGAATACAGTGAATCAAAGCTTGCAAACAGCCAGATTATTCAGCCTAATAAAAGTAAAGTATGGGGAATAACCATAGAGGAGAGACTTTCCCTTGGTGGAAGGGAGTTTATTGCCTATTCCTCTTCAAAGGATGCCTTTAAAAAGACTGAGTTCGAAGTAAACTCTTTTAAAGAGCAGTATATTTTAAGAGTTGCTCAGGATATTTATTCTTATTTGAAGGCAAAGAGATCCTTAGAGATTGCCCAGGCAAACGTGGAAAGACTAAAGAAACATAGAGATGCTGCAAAAATAAGATTAAAAGTTGGTGAGGTTACAAAAACTGACCTTTTAAGAGCAGAAGCTGAACTAAGTGGAGCAGAAGCTGAACTGATTTCTGCAAAAAATTTTCTGAAAGTTGCCAAGTCTGTTCTTGCAAGAGATGTGGGTCTTGAAGGAGATTTTGAGATCTTAGAACAGAAACTAAATGACCCCTATTTAAATCTTACTCTTGACCATGTGAAGGCTTTTGCAAAAGAGGAAAGACCTGAGATAAAAGCAGCTTTAATGGCAAAGGAAATAGCAAGAAAAAATGTTAATTATGTAATCGGTTCCTTTTTCCCTTATTTGAGTCTTTCGGCAACTTATCAAAAGCTTGACCAGGACCCGTCTAATCAATTCACAAATAAAGAATCAAAGTATGCTGTCGTTTCTCTAAATTTCCCCATATTTGAAGGAGGTTTAAGAAGAGCAGAACTCAGTGAAGCCAAGGCTAAATATAGACAAACAGAGCTTCAATATGATGATACAGTAAAGGAAGTTTTTATAGATGTGGAATCTGCTTATAATAATTATCTTACCTTTAGGGATACTATTAAATCTCTCGAAGACGAGGTAGCCTATGCGAGAGAGAATTTTAATTCTGTCTCAAAGCAGTATCAGTATGGACTGGCAAACAGTATTGATGTGACAGATGCAAATACTTTTCTTGTCACCTCTGAAAGAAAACTAACCGAAGCTCAATATAACTATCAACTTTCCATATTAAGAGTTAGACAGGCAACAGGAACATTACTTAAAGCATTTTTTAGCAATGAGATACTTGCTGGAGGAAGTAATAAATGAATTTTTCTCGTATTGGTGAAAAATTCAAAAACTCTAAGAAAATAAAAATTGGAGTATTGATTTTTGTGATTCTTATTGTATTGATTCTTATGGGCAGAGAGATTTACTACTATATTGTTTACGAAAGAACTGATGATGCTTACGTGGAAGGAACTATTGTTCCCATAGCTCCTCAGGTTTCAGGGAAAGTTGTAAAGGTTTATATTGATTATAACCAGAGAGTTAAAAAAGGAGACCCTCTGATTGAAATAGAAAGCGATGATTACCTTGCAGAGTTAAATGTTAAGAAATCAACAGTAAACACTCTTGAAAACCAGCAAAAGGAGATAGAATCTTCTCTCAACGAAGCACAAGCAAAGCTGAAATCAGCAGAGGCAAATCTACAGGCAGCACGTGCTCAGAGAGTGCTTGCAGAGAGAGAATACGAGAGAATAAAGGGACTTTATAAGGAAGACCTTGTCTCAAAAAGCAAATTTGATGCAGCTGAGGCATCCCTTAAGGTAGCTCAGGCGCAGCAGAAGGCAGCAGAATCACAGATTAAAGAGATAGAATCTATTATCAATACTCTTTCCATAAAGCTGAAAACCCAGTCCTATCAGATAGGAAAAGCTCAGGCAGAATTAAAGTTAGCTGATATTAATTTAAAGCGAACTCTTATTGTTGCACCAATAGATGGAAGGGTAGCAAAGAAATCAGTAGAGATTGGGCAGTACGTCCGTAGTGGGCAGCTTATTATGGCAGTTGTTGATGAACAAAATATATGGATTGGTGCTAACTTTAAGGAAACACAGATAGAGAAAATGCGTGTTGGTCAGCCAGTAAAGGTAAAAGTTGATGCCTATCCAGGAAAAACCTTTAAAGGGCATGTAGCAAGTTTCCAGCCTGGCACGGGAGCTGTTTTTAGTCTTTTCCCTCCAGAAAATGCTACAGGAAATTTTGTTAAAGTAGTTCAGAGGATTCCTGTAAGAATCATAATAGACTCAACTTTTGAACCTAACTATCCTCTTTGGCCAGGGATGTCCGTTGTTCCCTATGTGGATGTGACTGTGAATACAGGTGCCAAGTTAAAAGATGTGATGGATAAGCGATGAAATATATAAAACATTTCAGTTTAGCTCTTTTAATTTTGTATATTGCTCTTTCAATAACCTTTATCTCCAATGCTTTCGCTCAGGATAATATAAAACCAACAGTTTATAGCTTAAATGAATGCATTGAAATATCTTTAAAGAAAAATCCAGAACTCCTTGCATCAAAGGAGCAGTTAAGTAAAAGTTTTTTTAAAATAGGTGAGGCACGTTCAGGATATTTCCCAGAGATTGATTTGTCCCTTGGTTATCAGCGGAGTTACCAAGAAGCACGAATTGGAGAGGAATACTCAAAGAACTATTCAGGACAGATTTCTCTCAGTCAGACTATTTTTGACTTCGGGAAAACTATTACTAAGGTGGATATTCAGAAAGAACTTTACAAGGCAACAGCATCTCAGGACAGTGATACTATTTTGGGGATAATATACAATGTTAAATCTGCCTATTTTAATCTATTGAAAGCTAAAAAACAAAGAGAAACAGCAGAGGAAGTCTTAAAACAGGCTCAAAAACACCTTGACCTTGCCAAAGGTTTTTATGAAGTAGGTCTTAAACCAAAAATTGAAGTAACAAAGGCAGAAGTTGAGCTAAGTAATGCAAAGCTTAATCTAATTACTGCAGAGAAAAGTGTAAAACAGGCTCTTTTAAATTTAAAAGTTGCTATGGGTATAGTGCTTATGCCTGATTTTGAAATTAAAGAAGAAGAATATGCTATACGAAAACTTGATGAAAAGGAATCTATCGACATGGCATTTGAGAGAAATCCTCAACTACAGGCGGTGAGGTTCAATAAACAGGCATCCTTATACTCAGAGGATTTTGTAAAAAAGGAATACTTGCCTACATTAATAGGCACAGGTAGATATGGGTACACAGGAGAAGATTTTCCTCTTAATAAAGGATGGAGTTTGCTATTTCAGGTTAACTTTCCAATATTTAGTGGATGGTCAACTACCTACAAGCTTAAACAGGCAAGGGCTGATACTGCTTATTATCAATACAAAGAAGAGTCTCTTAAACAGCAGATTAGTTCTCATATTAAGAACCTTTTTGTTCAGCTTAAGGAAGCCTCTCAAAGAGTAGAGACCCTAAAAATTGCTCTAAAGCAGGCAAAGGAAAATCTCGATCTTGCCATGGGGAGATATGAGGTAGGAGTGGGGAGTTCCATAGAAGTTGTTGATGCTATTGTACTTTATGAACAGACTAATACTCAATACTGGCAGGCAATTTATGATTACAATGTAACCTATGCAGAAATAGAAAAAACAACAGGGATGGAAAGATGAAAAAGAAGAAAAAGGTATTGTTAATTTCAGGGGTAACAATAGTAATTTTAGCAGCGCTGATAATTTTTGTTTTCTCTGGTTCAAATAAAACCCAGTTCAAAACAGTAAAGGTTCAAAAAGGGGAGATAACTCAGAGAGTAACTGCAACAGGTAACGTAAACCCTGTAACAACAATTATTATTGGAACAAGAGTTTCTGGAACAATTGTGGCTCTTTATGCTGATTATAACTCTCAGGTTAAAAAAGGTCAGCTAATAGCCCAGATAGACCCGACCCCATTTGAAAATGAACTTAAACAGTCAGAGGCGGATCTTCTTAATTCTAAAGCAGCTCTTTTTAAGGCGGAAGTCACTCTAAAGGATGCGGAGAGAAACTTTAAACGGAAGCAGGAGCTTTATAAAAGAGACCTAATTGCAAGAAGTGAACTTGATGATGCTGAGACAGCTTATAACACAGCAAAAGCTCAGTATGAAATCGCTCGTGCTCAGGTTAAAAAAGCAGAGGCTGGATTGAATCAGGCAAATACAAATCTTGGATATACAAGAATAGTATCCCCTGTTGATGGAGTTGTTATTGCTAAAAATGTAGAGGTAGGGCAGACTGTAGCGGCAAGCTTTCAGACGCCTACTCTATTTACAGTTGCTCCTGACCTTACTAAAATGCAGATTGATACAAATGTAGATGAGGCAGATATTTCAAAGATTAAAAAGGGAATGGAGGCAAATTTTACAGTTGATGCCTATCCAGATGGAAAATTTAAGGGCTCTGTATCTCAGATAAGATTGTCACCTACTGTTACTCAAAATGTGGTGACCTACAATGTGGTAATTTCCGTTGACAATTCTCATTTAATGCTCAAACCAGGGATGACAGCAAATGTCACATTTATTGTAGACAGTAAAAAAGATGTAATTAAGATTCCTAATGCTGCTCTTAGATTTAAAATGCCTGATAGTGCCAGCACAAAGGTTGAACCTACACAAAGGCGCAAAGGTGAGGAAAGTAAACAACAGGGAGTATGGGTTATGAGAAATGGAAAGCCTTTAAGGGTAAATATTAAGGTGGGAATAAGTGACGGAGAATGGACAGAGCTTGTCGAGGGAGATATAAAAGAGGGCGATGAGATAATCGTTGACATTGCAACAAAAAAGAAAGATAGCTCTACTACCGCGCGTCCACCTGTAAGATTTTAGTTATGTCAATCATA
>CAZYLC010000030.1:2271-7942 GCA_964648755.1 uncultured Thermodesulfovibrio sp. | reverse complement strand
CTAAAAGTTTTAAACGATATCACGGTAAGCATTGAAAAAGGCGAATTTGTTTGTATAATGGGCCCTTCGGGTTCGGGCAAATCAACATTCATGAATATTATTGGATGCCTTGATACACCTACATCTGGTAAATATTTCCTTGACGGAGTTGATGTTTCAACATTTAATCTTGATGAGTTAGCGGAGATAAGAAATAAAAAAATAGGATTTGTCTTTCAGCAGTTCAATCTACTTCCGCGAGCAACAGCCCTTGAGAATGTGGAACTTCCTATGATATATGCTGGAGTTCCCTTGAAGCAGAGAAGGGAGAAGGCTTTAGAAGTTCTCTCTAAAGTTGGGCTTGGAGAAAGAGCTAATCACTATCCAAGACAGCTTAGTGGAGGGCAGCAGCAGAGAGTTGCTATTGCTCGGGCGCTTGTTAATAATCCTCCTATAATGCTTGCCGATGAACCAACGGGAAATCTTGATTCAAAATCAAGTATGGAAATAATGGAAATATTTAAAAAACTCAATGAAGAACAGGCTCTTACAACAATCATTGTTACCCATGAACCGGACATAGCAGCTTTCGGTAAAAGACAGATAAGATTTCTTGATGGTAAAATAGTGTGTGACTCAACAGTCTGCAAAGTGGAAGTAAATTCATGATTGCACTAACTTCAATAATCAACATTGCCTTAAGAGCTCTCAAAGCAAATGCAATGCGTTCTTTCCTCGCTATATTGGGCATAATAATAGGTGTTGGTGCAGTTGTTACAATGGTTGCCATTGGGTCAGGTGCAAGTGAAAAGATTTCATCTCAAATCTCAAGCATTGGAAGTAATCTAATTTTGGTGCTTCCAGGTGCAACCACTCAGAGTGGAATAAGAATGGGTACAGGAACTCAACAAACACTTACAATGGCAGACGCTGAGTCAATATCAAGGGAGTGTTCAGCTGTTATAGCTGTTGCTCCTGCTATAACTGGAACAGCTCAGGTGGTTTTTGGTAATCAGAACTGGGCAACAGGAGTTATAGGCACAACTCCTGATATGGTCATTGTTAGAGAGTGGGAATTAATTTCAGGCAGATTTGTTAATGAACAGGATGTACGAAGTGGAACAAAAGTTGCTGTTATAGGACAAACAGTAGCAGAGAGACTGTTTGGAGAATTAGACCCGATAGGAAAAGTTATAAGAATTAAAAAAATTCCCTTTGAAGTTATAGGAGTTCTTGATAGAAAGGGGCAATCTCTCACAGGACAGGACCAGGATGACATTATTTATGTGCCTATTACAACTGCTCAGAGAACTCTTTTTGGACAAACACTCCCTGGCAGGGTAAGGATGATTTATGCAAAGGCTTCTTCTCTTGAAAGCATTCCTCAGGCAACAGAACAGATCAAAACATTGCTCAGGCAGAGACATCGAATAGGCCCCAATCAGGAGGATGACTTTACAGTTATGGACCTTACTCAGATGCTTAAGGCTGCTGAGGAGTCAACAAAAACCATGTCAATTTTACTTGGTGCCATTGCTTCTGTTTCCCTAATTGTTGGAGGCATAGGCATTATGAACATTATGCTTGTATCAGTTACTGAAAGGACAAGGGAAATCGGAATAAGAATGGCAGTAGGAGCAAAACCAAAAGACATAAGAATGCAGTTTCTTATTGAATCAGTTTTTCTTACTACTATTGGTGGAATTTTTGGACTATTGATGGGTATAGGAATTTCATTGGCTGTAGCATCTTTGATGGAATGGCCTGTTAGTATATCACTTTTTTCTGCGCTGATTGCTTTCGGCTTTTCTGCTTTTGTAGGAGTTTTCTTTGGATTTTATCCGGCCTACAAGGCTTCAACCCTTAATCCTATTGAGGCTTTAAGATATGAATGAAGTTTATCTCCTGGACGGGAGTTGTTTTGTTTACAGGGCTTATCATGCTATAAAGGGATTAAGCACTTCAAAGGGCATACCAACAAATGCCATATATGGATTTACAAGGATGCTTCTAAAACTAATTAAGGAGAGAAATTCCCAATATATGCTTATTGCCTTTGATAGCCCCCATCCTACAAAAAGACATATGGTTTATGAGGAATATAAGATAACAAGACCTGAAACACCGAGAGATTTACCAATTCAACTTAACTATATAAGAGAGATTATCGATGCCCTTAAAATAAAAAAAACGGAGATTCCAGGATACGAAGCAGATGATATAATTGCAACCTTAGCATTAAGCCTTCAATTTTCAAACTGTTATATTGTAACTCTCGATAAGGACATGCTTCAGCTTGTTTCAGATAGGATAAAAATTTATGACCCCTTTAATGATTTAATTATTGATAGAGATTTTGTTTTAAAGAAGTATGGTATACCGCCTGAAAAGCTCATTGATTTTATGGCATTAGTTGGTGATAGCATTGATAATATTCCAGGGGTTAAGGGAGTTGGTGAAAAATCTGCATCTGAACTTTTAAAAAGATATGGCTCTATTGAAGAGATTTTGAAAAATCTTCAGATAATAAAACCTCCAAGATTAGCAAACTTAATAAGGGAAAATATTCATTCTTTAAGACTTAGTAAAGAATTGGTAACTTTGAAAACTGATGTGCCCATAAAGTTTGAGTTAGCCGAATTGAAAATTAATTCCCCTGACAATAACAGACTCGCTGAAATTTTTCGTGAATTAGAGTTTACATCTTTGCTGAAAGAGGTTTTATCTGGGCAAGAAGTAGAAGAGGGACAAACTTTCTTTCCCATAAAAGATGAATTGCTCTCTATTAAAGAGGTCAAATCGCAAGAAAAGTTTGCAATTTTACATATGGACCCAAATTTTATAATCGGTATCAATGGTAGTTTATATAAATTAGGCTCTGAAGATAATCAATTAAGAAATTTCCTAAATTCAGAGGCTGTGAAAATAGTCTTGAACGGAAAGGAGTTATTTAAAAAACTCATCTCTTCAGGGTTAAGTATAAAACCGCCTTATTTTGATCTGATGATTTCTGCCTATCTTATTAATCCAAATAAAGGTAAATATGAGTTTAAAGACCTTATTCTTGAATATCTTGGAAGAATTTATGATGACTCTATTGGTTTAGACCACACTTTTAAGTTTATCTTTGAACTTTACGAAAAGGTGAGAACAGAATTAAGAGCAAAGGAGCTTGAGGAAGTATATTTTAATATTGAAATGCCTTTAATAGAAGTTCTTACCCAGATGGAGTTGGCGGGAATTAAGGTAAATATTAATAAACTTGAGGAGCTTACAAAACAGATTACTTTTGAAGTTGATAAAATAAGGAGTAAAATTTATTTTCTTGCTGGAAATGAATTTAACATAAACTCACCAAAGCAGCTAGCAGAGATTTTATACGATAAATTAGGCCTAAAAAGTAGAAAGAGAGGTAAAAAGTCGCGGTCTACAGAAATGGAAGTTTTAGAGGAGCTCTCCTTTCAGCACGAACTTCCTCAGGAAGTTATAAATTACCGGATACTAAATAAGCTTCTCACAGGTTATCTGCAGCCACTTAAAGATTACATAAAGGATGATACAAAAAGAATCCATGCAAAATGGTCTCAGACAGTTGCAGGAACAGGAAGGATAGTTAGCAGCGAGCCTAACCTCCAAAATATTCCTGTTAAAGGACAATGGGCAGAACTTTTAAGAGAAGTATTTATTCCCGAGGAGTGTTATTCATTTTTAAGTGCTGACTATTCTCAAATTGAATTGAGAATTTTAGCCCATCTTAGTGAAGACCCATCTTTGATTAAGGCTTTTAAAGAGGGTAGGGACATTCACAAAGCAACGGCATCGGAGATATTTTCGATAAAAGAGGATGAAGTAACTGAAGAACACAGAAGAATAGCTAAGACCGTAAACTTTGGTATATCCTATGGAATAAGTCCTTTTGGACTATCAGAGTCAATTAAGATTCCCTATGAAAAAGCTCAAGAATTTATAGACCTTTATTTTTTGAGATATCCAAAGGTTAAGAAATTTATTGAAAATACAATAGACTTTGCAAAACAGAATGGCTATGTAAGAACTCTTTTTGGTAGGATTCGTCCTGTACCTGATATTAATAGCCCTAATCAGTTTTTAAGACAACAGGCTGAAAGGATAGCTGTAAATTCAGTAGTTCAGGGTACAGCTGCAGATATTATCAAAATAGCTATGATAAGAATATATGAAAGGATAAAGAAAGATAGTTTAAAGGCAAGAATAATACTTCAGATTCACGATGAGATTGTGCTCGAGGTAATAAAAGAACAAGCTAAAAAATTATCAGAGCTCGTCAAAGAAGAAATGACCGCTTTTAATCTTACAATACCTCTTGATGTAAATATTTACATAGGAGAAAGCCTCAATATCTAATCTTTATACTTCTAAATACTTTAATAGGGGTCTTATTTCTTGTGCTTCAATTCCTTTTCAGCTTCTTCTTCCATTTTCAGAAGTCTTGTATAGTAGTCAGGAAATTCTTCAAGATGATCTGTAGCTATTTCAAGAGCTGTCATTTTATCTTTGGTATGTTCAAGCTCTACCTTGATTCCCATGATTAGTTGATTAAGATCATACTTTGTTATTGGCTGTCCATCTGCCTTTCCACCTTTTAATTTTTCTTTATATTTGGCAATATCAATATTAAACTCCTTTTTTATTGCCTGTCTGTACTGCTCAAATTTTTTAGCATCCTCACTTGATGCCTGAGCAATGGAATTAAAGCTTAATAGCATTAATGCTATGAGAGAGAAGATAGTAATAAGTCTTTTCATAAAATTACCTCCTAAGCTTATTTTTTTAATTATTTTTGATGAGACCATTGTTTGTCAATCTCTTGTCCTTTCTAAAAATATATTTGCTCTAAAAAAAATAAACATGGTGGGATAACTTTTCTAAGTGCCTGCGAGAATAAAATTAGATGATGTGATATTGACTTGCAAAATTCATTTAACTGATTTCATAATAATAAACTATTAAAATTACCATAGGAGGCACAGATGCGCAGGATTTTACTTTCTGAGAAAGATTTACCAAAACAATGGTATAACATACAGGCAGATATGCCAAAACTTCCTCCTCCACCTCTTAATCCACAAACTAAGAAACCCATTTCTCCTGATGAGCTAAGAGTCATATTCCCAATGTCTCTTATTGAGCAAGAGGTAAGCACGCAAAGATGGATAGATATTCCAGTTGAGGTTTTAGAAATATATGCTAGTTTCCGGCCAACTCCTCTATATAGAGCATTAGGACTTGAAAGAGCTTTGAATACTCCTGCAAAGATTTACTTTAAACATGAAGGTAATGGTCCTGCTGGAAGTCACAAGACAAATACATCTATACCACAGGCATACTACAACAAAAAGGAAGGTATTAAGAGAATTGCTACTGAAACAGGAGCGGGGCAGTGGGGTTCTGCTTTATCTCTTGCTGGTGCTCTTATGGGAATAGAGATTACTGTTTATATGGTAAGAGTTAGTTATGACCAAAAACCATACAGAAGAATAATGATGGAAACATGGGGAGGAAAGGTTTATCCATCTCCCTCTGATAGAACAGAATCTGGAAGAAGAATTCTCAAAGAAAATCCAAATCATCCTGGCACTCTCGGAATAGCCATATCAGAAGCAGTTGAAGATGCAGCTACAAATAAAGATACCAATTATGCTCTTGGTTCAGT
>CAZYLC010000030.1:0-2261 GCA_964648755.1 uncultured Thermodesulfovibrio sp. | reverse complement strand
AGTTCTTAACCATGTTCTCTTGCATCAGTCTATAATAGGACTTGAATGTAAAAAGCAACTTGAGATTGTAGGAGACTACCCTGACGTGGTAATTGGTTGCTGCGGAGGTGGAAGTAACCTCGGGGGTGTGAGTTTTCCTTTTCTTCATGACAAAATAAATGGTAAGGATTTAAGAGTTATTGCCGTTGAACCATCCTCATGTCCTACTCTTACTAAGGGGGAATTTAGATATGACTATGGTGATACAGCAGGGCTTACACCTTTTCTTATGATGTATACTCTCGGACATGACTTTGTACCACCTGGAATTCATGCTGGAGGGTTAAGGTATCATGGGGACTCTCCTTTAGTTAGCCAGCTTTGTCATGATGGATTAATTGAAGCTGTCTCAGTAGGACAGACAGCGGTTTTTGAAGCTATTCCTGCTCCTGAAAGCGCTCACGCTATAAAAGTTGCAATAGATGAGGCCTTGAAGGCAAAGGACGAAGGTAAAGAAAAAGTGATACTATTTAACCTGAGCGGTATAGGATTCCTTGACTTGCCTTCCTATGAGGCATATCTATCGGGTAAGCTTACTGATTTTGAATATCCCGATGAAAAAATAAGAGAATCTCTCTGTAGATTACCAGATATAAAAATTTAGCCTATTGTTCTGTAGTTGTTTTCCAAAGTCTTTTTAGAGCAAGAGGTGCTATTAGAGTTGTTAGAGCAACCACGAAGATTATAACTGCATATAGGGTGCTATCGTAGATTCCGCTTATTCTGCCAAATTCAGCGAAGATAAGACCAACTTCACCTCTTGGAAGCATTGAAAAACCGACACTCAGTTTTTCTCTAATTGAACCTTTGACAAAAAATCCGACCAGTAATTTAGATAGGAGAGCAACTATAAACAGGATAGCGCTTAAGATCCAGAAATGACCAGAGGAGAAATCGATTGCTTTAAGATTTAGCTGTAGTCCTACGTAAACAAAAAATATGGGGGTAAAAAGCCATATGAGAGGATTTAGGGCTACTTCAATTTTATGGATTATAATTTTATCAGCCTGAAATGCTGCAGCAAAGGGAATGGTAAATCTTCTTGAAAAAGCGATTCCAGCAGTGAAAGCACCGAGTATCTCAGGAGAGCCTATTTCATGGGCAGCAAAAGCAAAGAGTAGGATTATTGCTATAACTACAGGGGGAACAAAATCAAGAGTGTTAAGCCTTTTTGAAAGTATACTTACAAAATAAGCAAAAATTTTACCAATGATTGGAGCAAAAATAAAGAATGTGCCTATGTATAGTATTAAAAGGATGGTGGCATTGACATTTATTTCTTGGGTTTTTGAAAATTCATAAAGTGCTGCAAGCACAACAACTCCAAATATGTCGTCAAGGACAGCTGCACCAAGCACTATCTGGGCAAATCTTTCCTTCATTTTACCTATGTCTTCAAGAACTCTTACAGTAATACCAATGCTTGTAGCAGTAAGTGTCCCGCCAATAAATAGAGAAGTGATGGCGGAAAAATCAAAGATATAGTATGATATGATAAACCCTATAACCATAGGAGCAAGTGCACCTGTGATTGCTACAGAAGCAGCTGAAAAACCCACCTCTTTCAGCTGTTTTAAATCCGCCTCGAGACCAATGTGAAAAAGTAGTAATATGATGCCAAGTTCCGCAAGAAGTTTCATAACATCACTAAGAGGAATGATGCCAAGAATACTTTGCCCGAGTATTATACCAACAAATATCTCTCCGATTACTGAGGGAATTCCAAATTTAGCAAAAATATCTCCAGTAAGCCTGGCAAAAAAAAGCAAAATTGCAAGATAAAGAAAGATAAGATGAATTTCCATTACAAATTATAACATTTTGAGTGCTTTATCAATGCCTTTCCAGACAAAGTATATAGAGAAGCCCATTAATATCAAAGCACAGAAAAAGACTATTTTTTTGTATATGTTGTCATTTAGGAGTTTTTTACCCCTCCATACCCCCACTGAAACAGCAGAATACCAAGCTAAGTCTCCCAGAATATGCCCTACAAAGAAAGCGATAATACCCAGAATCCCTATCTCCATGGACTGCACAAGATAAGTCACTCCAATTGTTGTCCACCATAAAGACCAGTAGGGGTTAGCAAGGCTTAGCAAAACTCCTGAAAGAAAAAGAGAGAACCTGAGCTTTTTTTGTTTTCTATACTTAAAGTTAACTTTGGTAAAGAACGAAACATTGAGAGAGCCATAAAAAAAGAAATAATCAACCAAAAAATG
>CAZYLC010000029.1:13102-16321 GCA_964648755.1 uncultured Thermodesulfovibrio sp. | reverse complement strand
GAATCAGGCGTTCCTGAATCATTTAATGTTTTAATAAAAGAACTCCAAAGTCTTTGCCTTGATGTAGAGCTTTTGGAGAAAAAGAGGAAATTGGGAGGATAAGCCTTGACAGAGGATATTTATTCACTTTTTCAAAAACCTAAAAGTCAAAAAGACTTTGATGCAATAAGAATAAAACTTGCATCACCAGAAAAAATAAGAGAATGGTCATTCGGAGAGGTTAAAAAACCAGAGACAATTAATTATCGAACCTTTAAACCTGAACCAGATGGACTTTTCTGCGCCCGCATTTTCGGTCCTGTTAAGGATTGGGAATGTTTATGTGGTAAGTATAAAAGGATGAAGCATAAAGGTGTCATATGTGATAAGTGCGGAGTTGAAGTTATCCAATCTAAGGTTAGACGTGAAAGAATGGGACATATAGAACTTGCTGCACCGGTAGCTCACATATGGTTTGTAAGAGGTGTACCAAGCAAGATGGGAATGTTGCTTGATCTTTCTGTAAGACAGTTGGAAAAGGTCATTTACTATGAAGACTATATAGTTATAGACCCAGGAGATACACCTTTAAAGGAAAAGGATATATTGACTGAGGAAGAGTACAAGAAAAAGGTTGCAGAGTACGGTCCTAAATTCAAAGTTGGAATGGGAGCTGAGGCCATAAGAGAGCTCTTAAGAAAGCTTGATTTAGAGCAGATTGCTAAGGAACTCAAGGAGAAGGTAGAAACAGCCACATCAACAGGCATCAAGAGAAAATTGACCAAAAGACTTAAGGTAGTAGAGGCTTTCAAACAATCAGGTAATCGTCCAGAGTGGATGATACTTGATATTGTTCCAGTTATACCACCAGAACTAAGACCTCTTGTTCCCCTTGATGGTGGTAGATTTGCTTCATCAGATTTAAATGATCTCTACAGAAGAGTAATTAATAGGAATAATCGTCTAAAAAGGCTGATGGAACTAAAAGCTCCAAGTGTAATAATTAGAAATGAAAAAAGAATGCTTCAAGAATCTGTTGACACTCTCTTTGACAATACTAAGCGTTCTAAGGCTTTAAAAGCAGGTAGTCGGAGACCACTTAAATCACTTAGTGACATGATAAAGGGTAAGCAAGGAAGGTTTAGACAAAATCTTCTTGGAAAGAGAGTAGACTATTCAGGAAGATCAGTTATAGTTGTGGGTCCCGAGCTTAATATGCATCAATGCGGATTGCCTAAAATGATGGCTTTAGAATTGTTTAAACCCTTTGTATTCAATAAATTAGAAGAGAAAGGTTATGCCACAACTATAAAACAGGCAAAAAGACTTGTAGAACAGGAGAAATCTGAAGTTTGGGATGCCCTTGAAGAGGTGATTGATGAACATCCTGTGCTTTTAAACAGAGCACCTACGCTTCACAGACTTGGTATTCAGGCTTTTGATCCAGTATTAGTAGAAGGTAAGGCAATAAAACTTCATCCCCTTGTGTGTACAGCCTTTAATGCTGACTTTGATGGCGACCAGATGGCGGTCCATGTCCCTCTTTCCTATGAATCACAGATAGAAGCGAGAATACTAATGATGTCAGTAGGAAATCTTTTGTCTCCTGCTAATGGTAAGCCAATAGTAGTCCCGACGCAAGATATGGTTTTAGGAATATACTACCTTACAAAAAAGAAAAGTGATGCAAAAGGAGCAGGTAAAATTTTTGCTGATACAGAAGAGGTTATTCTTGCCTACCAAAGTGGTGTAGTTGAAAAACATGCACCCATCAAGGTCAAATTAAATGGAAAATTGACAGATACCACAGTTGGTAGAATATTGTTTAGAGAAATACTCCCAGAGGATATACCCTTTGATATGGTTAATAAGGAGTTCACTAAGAAGGAATTAGGCAAATTAATTGAGTACATTCATACAAAATATGGTAAAAGGGAGGCTGTGTTATTCCTCAACAAAATAGAAAAATTAGGATTTGAGACAGCCACAAAATCGGGCATTTCCATATGTATTGATGATATGCACATACCTTCAAAAAAGACTGAATTAATCAAAGAGGCTGAAGCGCAAGTAATGGAAGTTCAAAGACAGTATGCAGAGGGTTTAATAACTCAGGGTGAAAGATATAACAAAGTAATCGATATTTGGGCTAATGTTACAGAACGAGTAGCTGATGAAATGATGAAAGAACTCGGTGCAGAAGAAGGTAAGGAGTTTGCACCAGAAGAACTCGCAGAGAGAAGGTCCTTTAACAGCATATTTATGATGGCTGATTCGGGTGCACGAGGAAGCATTGCTCAGATAAGACAGCTTGCAGGAATGAGAGGCTTAATGGCAAAACCTTCAGGTGAAATTATTGAGACACCAATTACTGCTAACTTTAGAGAAGGATTAACGCCTTTGCAGTACTTTATATCCACTCACGGTGCAAGAAAAGGATTAGCAGACACAGCATTAAAAACTGCTAACGCAGGTTATCTTACAAGAAGACTTGTAGATGTAGCCCAAGATATTATTTTGACAGAAACCGACTGCGGTACAAAAGATGGTATTTACCTAACATCTCTTATAGAAGGTGGAGAGATTGTAATGCCTCTTGAGGATAGAATTTTCGGTCGAGCACTTGCAGAAGATATTAAAGATCCTCTAACAGGTGAGATAATTGCAAAGAGAAATACTCTTGTAGACCAAAATTTAGGTAAGAAAATTGTAGAGTCAGGTATCGATAGAATAAAAATTCGTTCAGTTTTGACCTGCCGTTCAAAATATGGAGTTTGTTCAAAATGCTATGGTATGGACCTTGCCAGAGGAGAGCCTGTTGAGATAGGTGAAGCTATAGGAGTAATAGCAGCTCAGTCTATTGGTGAACCAGGAACACAGTTGACAATGAGAACCTTCCATATCGGTGGAGCAGCAACTAAAATAGTTGAACAGGCAGTTCTTGAAGCAAAGAGTTCTGGAACTATTAAATTTAAAAATCTCCATTATGTTGAAAGGAAAGACAGCTCATTAATAGTTTTGAATAGGAATGCTATTGTAATAATCGTTGATTCCTCTGGTAGGGAGAGAGAAAAGTATAATCTTGTATATGGAGCTAAAATTCTCGTTAAAGAAGGTTCGCAAGTGGAAGCAGGACAGAGATTGGCTGAATGGGATGCCTATACTACTCCAATTATAACTGAAATAGGTGGTAAAATTGCTCTTGGAGACCTTGTAGAAGGTGTTACATTTAAAGAGGAA
>CAZYLC010000029.1:2651-13092 GCA_964648755.1 uncultured Thermodesulfovibrio sp. | reverse complement strand
AACAGACCCTACAACAGGACTTTCTCACAAGATTATAATTGATTACCCGGCAACCTATCGACCAAGGGTTACTATAAAGGATTCAGAAGGTAAAACAGCTAAATTACCTTCTGGAGCTCATGCGAGATACTTACTACCTGCTGGTGCGATTTTGGTTGTAGACAAAGGAGATAAGGTAGAGCCTGGAGATATTCTTGCGAAAATTCCGAGGGAAACAATAAAGACAAAGGATATCACAGGAGGTCTTCCAAGAGTTGCTGAACTCTTCGAAGCAAGAAGACCGAAAGAGGCAGCTATAGTAAGCGAGATTGATGGAATAGTTGAATTAAAAGGAGTTCAAAAGGGCTCAAGAGTTATAATTGTGAAGGGAGCAGATGAAACAAGGGAGTATATAATTCCTAAAGGTAAACATGTTATTGTCCATGACGGGGATTGGGTAAAAGCTGGAGAACCATTAATTGACGGTTCCATAAATCCTCATAGCATCCTTGATATTCTTGGACCTACAGAATTGCAGAGATATCTCGTAGATGAAATACAGAAAGTCTATAGACTTCAAGGGGTCTCAATTCATGATAAACATATTGAAGTAATAGTCAGACAGATGATGAAAAAAGTAAGAATTGAAGACCCAGGAGATACTATTTTCCTAATAGGTGACGAGATTGACAGATCCCTATTCATAAAAGAGAATGAGAGAGTAGTTGCCCAAGGTGGTAGGCCAGCTCAGGGTAAACCTTTACTCTTAGGTATTACAAAAGCTGCTTTATCAACAGAGTCATGGGTGTCTGCAGCTTCATTCCAAGAGACAACAAGGGTTCTTACTGATGCAGCTATTGAGGGTAAAATTGATGACCTTAGGGGTTTAAAAGAGAATGTCATAATGGGAAGAATAATTCCTGCTGGAACAGGTGCTCCTGCCTATAAGGATACACTGATTAAAGGTGATTTTTATAATATGCAAATAGAGAGTTTAGCTGAAGAATCCTCAGAGTGATTCCTAAGTTTGTTGCAGATGTAATGCTTGGGAGCCTGAGCCGTTGGCTCAGGCTTTTTGGTTTTGACACTCTTTATAGTAATAGGTTTAAGGATTTTGAATTAATAAAAATTTCCCTACAAGAGGATAGAATCCTGTTAACAAAGGATAGGATACTATCAAAATCTAAATTACTCAAAAATGCTCTACTTATAAATTCAGAAAATTTAGAAGAACAATTAATCGAGGTATTCCTTTATTTAAAGAATAAAAATTTTCCCATTCTAACAAAATCTCTCAGATGTCCAGTCTGTAACGGAGAGATGACAATAGTTTCTAAGGAAGAGGTACTTAATCAAATTCCTGATTATATATTTATGAATACAGATGAGTTTTATATGTGTAGTGGCTGCAAAAAAATTTATTGGCAGGGAAGTCACAAAGAAAAAATTGACGAGATGAGAGAGAAAATTCTAAAAAGGATTAATTTATCTAATAAATAAAATTATGTTTTTCTGATGAATTCTCCGCTTTTACCACCAGATTTATATATTAATTTTATTTCATCGATTACCATTTCTTTATCAACAGCTTTACACATATCATATATAGTCAAAGCTGCTAAAGAGGTAGCAACCATTGCTTCCATCTCAACTCCTGTCTGAGCAGCTGTTTTCACCCTTGTTCTGATTTTGACAAGGGATTTATCTAAATCAGGCTCAAAGTCTATTTCAACGGATGTTATGGGAAGAGGATGGCATAAAGGTATTAGATGGGGTGTCAATTTTGCTGCCATTATGCCTGCCAGACGAGCTACTTGAAAAACGTCTCCCTTTGCCATTTCCTTATTTAGTATCATATCTAAAGTTTCTCTTTTCATTTTAACAACACCTTCAGTTATTGCAGTTCTCTCTGTTACTTCTTTTGATGTAACATCAACCATTTTAGCTCTTCCCTTTTCATCAAAATGGGTTAGACTCATCTTTCTTGCTCCGTCGGTCTTATTAATAATTCATTTATAGATACATTCTCAGGTTGAGTTACCACATAGAATATTGCTTCTGCAACATCTTCGGGAGTTAAAGCATTCATTTTTCCCCTTTGTATCACCCATTCATCGGGCATATTTTCTCCCCAATCAGTCTTTACTACCCCTGGCTCAATTACTGTAACTTTTATATTATATTTGAGCAATTCCTTTCTTATTGACTCAGAAAATCCTATAACAGCCCATTTTGTTGCACAATAAACTGACCAACCAGGAATACCAATTCTACCAGCAACGGATGAGATGTTTATTATATGACCTTTTTTTTCTTTTATCATTAAATTTGCTGATAGATGAGTTAAGTAAATTAGTCCTGTTAAATTTAGATCAATGATTTCTTGCCATTCTTTTACAGAACCATTTTGGATATAGTTAAAGATACCTCTTCCTGCATTATTTATAAGAATATCAAGTTTTGAAAAATTTTTGGTAAAAATATCAGTGGCTTTCTCGATTTCTTCGTATTTTGCAATATCTGATGATGCAAATACAACTTTTACTTTATATTTTTTTTGTATTTTTTTTGCAATATCCTCTAAAAGCTCTTTTGAGCGGGCAATTAACATTAAATCTGAACCTTCTTGAGCAAATTTATAAGCAGTTGCTAATCCGATTCCCTTTGAGGCACCAGTAATAATTGCAACTTTATTGTTTAATTTTTTCATATTTTTGCAACTAATTAATTTTTTTACTGGCTTTAACCTTTTTTATCTCTTTATTCTTGTTAGAGGCTTCTTTTTTTGATGCTAAATTTTTGTTTTTCTCCGTCATTTTAACTTTTTTAGATGACTTATTTTTCTTTGAAACTTTTTTCTCCTGATGAATATCTTCACTCAGGGGAGTAAATTTATCTTTAGGAGGAATTTTTATGGTGGCTCCGGGTTTTGGATTGTGAAATATTTCTTTTCCGTTCATTTCATATAGGACAGTTTTTGAAAATTTTGTAGTTTTTGCAATTTTATTAATTGTATCGCCTTTTTTTATAGTATATGTATCATAGCTGAATCTTTTTTCTAATGGAATTTTTTCTAAATTTTCGAAAAATTTTTCCTTTATATCATAGGGGATTCTTATTTTATATTCCTTAACATTGAGCGGAGTTGCCCACCTCTTTAGTTCAGGGTTTAATTCTCTTATAACTTCAACATTAGTTTCAGCACATTTAGCAATTATATCAATATCAGTTGGAGAAGGGATAATTACTTCCTCATAGCTGAGAGTTAGATGTTCCTTCAAATTGTCAAAACCAAAATTTTCAGGTTGTTTAGCAATTGTTATAGCAGCAATAAATTTTGGTACATAGTTCTTTGTTTCTCTCGGTAAATGCTTTGTTCCCAGAAGGTTCCAATAATCATTTTCTCCATATCTATTCACTGCTTTATATACTCTTCCCTCTCCAGCATTGTATGCTGCTAAAGCTAATGACCAGTCACCAAACATTTTATAAAGATCTGAGAGATATCTTGCTGCAGCTTCTGTTGATTTAATAGGATCTTTTCTTTCATCTACCCACCAATTTATTATTAATCCATATCTTTTCCCTGTACTTTCTATGAATTGCCAAGGTCCAACTGCTTTTGCTGGGGAGCGGGCATTTACATTGAAACCGCTTTCGATGAGAGGTAAATATACTAAATCCTCTGGAAGACCTTTTTGAATAAGAATATCTTTCATTATTTCAATATATTTAGTAGAACGAGAAAGCCATATGGAAAATTTCTCCTTAATTTTGTCAGAAAAGAGAGTAATATTCCTTTCTATTTTTTGGATGAAATTTTCCTTTTTTTCTGGCAATAAAAGAAAATCCTCGTTACCTGTAAAAATTATCTCTTTTTTTTCATCTTGTTTTAAAACTGGAGGATTTTCATCGGAATAACATAAAGAATTTCCAATTAAAAATAAGACACAGATTGAGAGAAGGAGAATTGAGAGTTTTTTCATAACATTTGTTATAACCCAAAAGCAATTAATTTTTCAAGAATTTTTTATTCACTTCTAAAATTATGATGAAAGTTTTTTCTACTAATTCTGCAAGGAATGCGAGATTTATATTCAGATATAGGAAGGGTGTTATGTTAAAATTATCGAATGTTCTACAGAGTAATATCGACTGTCTTTTTTATTGGCTATTTCCCTTTTGCTCCTGGAACTATTGCCTCTGCCTTTGCTATGCTAATTTTATTAATTTTTAAACCTTCTCATATTGAGATTCTTGTAACTTTAGTCATAGCTTTTGTTTTAGGCGTAATAAGTTCTGATAAAATAGAAAAACAGGCTAATAAGAAAGATCCATCTTATATTGTAATTGATGAATTTGCAGGATACTTAATTTCCATATTTCTAATACCCCTAACAACATTGAATTTATTACTTGCCTTTGTATTTTTTAGATTCTTCGATATAATTAAACCGCCTCCTATCAGGCAAATTGAAAAAAGCCTTAAAGGAGGTTTGGGAATTATGATAGATGATATAATTGCAGGTTTATTTAGTAACCTTTTATTAAGAATTTTATTGATGATATCATAAGTTATGAGATGTTTTATAGCAATAGAATTACCAGAAGATATAAAAAATTTTATAGATAAACTCATTAATTTAAAATCCTCCGTCGAAGGTGTCAATTTTGTTAAAAAGGAAAATTTACATTTAACATTGAAATTTATCGGTGAGATAGAAATAGATTTGATATCTTTGATAGTTAAATCTTTGAAAGACTTAGCAAAGGGATTTTCACCATTTACTCTCAAAATTTCCCATCCAGGAGTTTTCCCAGATAAAGCAAAACCAAGAGTTTTATGGATTGGTTTAGAATCTTCAGAAGTTCTTAAAGAGCTTGCAGTTAAAGTGGATGAAGAAATTTATAAATTTGGCATTGAAAAGGAACATAGAGGATTTAAGTCTCACATAACTCTTGCAAGGGTTAAAAATTTTCAGAATGGCAGATATATATATGAAAAAATATGGAAAACTTTTAGAGAAAATAAACTGATAGATAACCCCGCTCAAAAACCCTATTTCTATGTGACAGAATTTGTTTTAATGAAAAGTACGCTTACTCCAAAGGGGTCCATATATGAGGTTTTAGAGAGGTTTCCTTTGAGTGATAACATAAATGGTATAATAAAACAAAATACTTAGCATTTTTTGTTTTAGCTAAGATGAATGAGGTGATTTATGAACAAAGATAAGTTAAAAGCATTAGAGATGGCTATATCTCAGATTGAAAAAAACTTTGGTAAAGGCTCTATAATGCGTCTTGGCACAGGAGCACAGGCAGAGGGAATTGGAGTGATTCCAACAGGTTCTATTACTCTTGATATAGCTACAGGCATAGGGGGTTATCCAAGGGGAAGAGTCATAGAGATTTTCGGCCCTGAGTCATCAGGAAAAACAACCCTTGCCCTTCATGCTATTGCAGAAGCTCAAAAATTGGGCGGAGTTGCGGCTTTCATAGATGCGGAACATGCTTTAGATGTAAATTATGCCTCAAAATTAGGCGTAAATATAGAAGACCTTCTCATAAGCCAGCCAGATACTGGAGAGCAAGCATTGGAAGTTACGGAAACCCTTGTCCGCAGCGGTGCCGTTGATATTATTGTTATAGACTCGGTTGCTGCTCTCGTTCCGAAGGCTGAGATAGAGGGAGAAATGGGCGATTCTTTACCTGGTTTGCAAGCGAGACTCATGAGTCAGGCATTACGGAAACTTACAGCGGCAATATCAAAGTCCCAGACCGTGGTAATATTCATAAATCAACTGAGACAGAAAATTGGAGTAATGTTTGGAAATCCTGAAACAACACCTGGAGGAACAGCATTAAAGTTTTATGCCTCAATGAGGCTTGACATTAGGAAAACAGATACATTAAAGGAAGGGCAAGATACTACAGGTGGTAGAGTGCGAGTAAAGATAGTAAAAAATAAAGTAGCTCCGCCTTTTAAACAAGCTGAGTTTGATATATATTTTAATGAGGGAATATCAAAGGCAGGTGAAATTCTTGACCTTGCTGTTGAAAAGGGAATTATTGAAAAATCAGGTGCTTGGTATAGTTATAATGGTAACAGATTTGCTCAGGGTAGAGAAAATGCTAAGGAACAATTAAAAACTCATCCTGAGATGTTTAATGAGATTCGTTCAAAGGTCTACGAAGCTTATGGGTTAAAAATTCCAAAGGTATCTGAAGGTGAAAAAACAACAGAATGAGGTATTAAAGTTAGCATTAAGACTTTTAAGTCTTAGAGATAGAACAGAGGCTGAATTAAAGGAAAAACTTCAAAGAAAAGGATTTGAGGAGAAGGATATTTTTGAAACAATAGATTATCTGAAGCAAAAGGGTTTTATAGATGATTCTAAATTTATTCAAAGGGCAGACAGGATTGCAGAGGATAGGTTTTTAGGAGAATTGGGGTTGCGTAATTATTTGATCAGAAAAGGAATAGAAAAAGATAAATTAGAAAGTCTTCCTGAAATAGACGAAATTCCCATAGCAAAAAAGCTTATACAAAGGAAAAAACATCTTTTAAGTGACATATCCTCTGATAAAAGGAAAGCGAAGATTGCTGGTTTTCTTTTACGTAGAGGGTTTTCATGGAATACAGTGAAAAAATGTTTAAATGATAAATTTCTCGGGGATAATGGATCCCCTCAAAATAACATTTAGAGGAGGAGCAAAGATGAGAATTTTTATTATTCTGTTGATTGCAGCTTTTATATTTGGCTGTGCATCTCAGGGAGTAAGGTATACGCAAGAGGAAATTAAAAATTATCCTCCTGAGATTCAAGAAAGAATTGTTAAAGGAGAAATAACCCTTGGAATGACAAAAGAGCAAGTACGATATGCTTGGGGTAATCCCTCATCTACAAGAGTTCTCACCCCTGAAAAAGGGAAACAGAGAGAGGAATGGATTTACTCCTCTTCATTAGGTCTCTTAAAATCAAGACTTATATTTATTGATGGTAAGCTTACCTATATAATAAGCAATGAGCAGAAAATAGTTGGTGAGGAATAGTTTTATGGAGAGTAGCGAAATACGGAACCTCTTTCTGGACTACTTTATCTCAAAGGGACATGAATTAGTAAAGAGTTCTCCATTGATTCCAAAGGAAGACCCTACGTTGTTATTTACAAATGCAGGTATGGTTCAATTTAAAAGGGTTTTTCTTGGTGAAGAGCAAAGACCATACAGCAGAGCAACCACCTGTCAAAAATGTATGCGTGCTGGAGGAAAACATAGTGACCTTGAAAATGTAGGCTTCACTGCAAGGCATCATACTTTCTTTGAGATGCTTGGTAACTTTTCCTTCGGTGATTATTTTAAAAGAGAGGCAATAAGTTTTGCCTGGGAACTATTAACGGAGCATTTTAATCTTCCTAAGGGAAAACTTTGGGTTTCTATTTATGAACAAGATGACGAAGCTGCAGAAATATGGGAAAAAGAAATTGGTATCCCAAGTAATAGAATTGTTCGCCTCGGTGAGAAAGACAATTTCTGGCAAATGGGTGATACAGGGCCTTGTGGTCCCTGTTCTGAGATAATAATTGACCAGGGAGAGGATTTTAGTTGTGGAAGACCCGATTGTTCAGTGGGGTGTGACTGTGATAGATTCCTTGAGTTATGGAATCTTGTGTTCATGCAATACAACAAAGATGAGGAAGGTAAACTTACTTCGCTTCCAAAACCCAGCATTGATACGGGTATGGGACTTGAGAGAATTACTGCAGTTATGCAGGGTAAGAGAACAAACTTTGATACAGACATTTTTGCGCCTATTATTTCTAAGATATGCTCTTTTCTTAATGTAAAGTACGGAAAGGATAGAAAGACTGATATATCAATAAAGGTAATTGCTGACCATATAAGAGCAGCCACTTTTTTAGTAGCGGAAGGCTTAATTCCTTCAAATGAGGGAAGAGGCTACGTATTAAGAAGAATAATAAGAAGAGCAGGTAGACATATAAAGCTTTTAGGTTATGATAGCCCTGCTTTTCATCACTTTGTTGACCCTGTTGTGGAAAAATTAGGAGACATTTACCCAGAGATTATAAATGAAAAGGAAAGAATTGAAAAAATTATTAAGATTGAAGAGGAAAGATTTTTGAGGAGTCTCGACAGAGCCATACAGGTTTTTGACGAAATTGTAGAAAAATTAAAGGCTTCTGATTCAAATATGATTCCAGGGGAAGAGGTTTTTAAGCTCTATGATACTTATGGTTTACCCTTTGACCTCATAAGAGAAATGGTGCAGGACTCGGAATTCAGGCTTGATGAAGAAGGATTTCAAAAAGCCCTCAATAGTCAGCGTGAAAGAGCAAGGTCTGCTCAAAAGATTGAAGACATAGCTTTAAGTCAGGTTTATAAGGAATTAATTCCCTACAGCGTAAGTTTGAAATTCACAGGCTATACCAATTACGAAGTGGAAACAAAAATATTTGCAATAATAAAGGATGGACAAAGAGCACAGGAACTAACTAAGGACGAAGAAGGAGATTTATTTCTCTTTGAGACCCCCTTTTATGCAGAATCAGGTGGGCAGGTTGGTGATACAGGAATAATTATTTCTCCAATAGGTAAGGTCGAAGTGCTTGATACAAAGAAAATATTAGGCATGCATTGTCATAAAGTAAGGGTAGTTGAGGGCTATATAAAAGAAGGCGAAAGAGTGTTTGCTAAAATTGATGGAGCAAGAAGAGAGGCTATAAAAAGAAATCATACAGCTACTCATTTACTTCATAGTGCTTTAAGGGCAGTATTAGGGGAACATGTAAAACAAGCAGGTAGCCTTGTATCACCTGATAGGCTTCGCTTCGATTTTACTCATTTTGAAGCATTAAGCGATGAAGAACTAATAGAGATAGAGCAGATTGTAAATGATAAGATACTTGAAAATTTGCCAGTGAAAATTGAGATTAAATCTCTTGATGAAGCTCTTAACGAAGGTGTGATAGCCCTTTTTGAAGATAAATATGAAGATACAGTTAGAGTTGTTAAAATCCTTGGATTTAGCAAAGAACTCTGCGGTGGTACTCATTGTAATAGCACTGGTGAGATAGGAAGTTTCTATATTCTTTCGGAAGGCTCTGTGGCATCTGGAATAAGAAGAATAGAAGCTGTAACAGGTATGAATGCGTGGAAATTTACAAATACAAACAGGTCGCAGCTTAAAACAATTTCTACGATTCTTAAATCTGTAGAACCTATAAAAGCAGTTGAAAAGCTTCTTTTTGAGCTTAAGGATAAAGAACAGGAAATTGAAAGTCTTAAAAACAGGCTTATAAGTCAGAATATAGACGAAATTATAAAGAATGCTAAAGATGTAAAGGGAGTAAAAGCACTTGCCGTAAAGCTTGAGGGTGTTGACGTAAAAAGTTTAAGAACTCTTTCAGATAAAATAAAAGAAAAGCTCCACCCTGCTGTAATTTTACTTGCCTCAAAGATAGATGGTCAGGGAATGCTCATTCTTTCAGTAACTAAGGATGCTATTGAAAAGTATGATGCAGGGAAAATTCTTAAAAGCATAACTCAGCAAGTTGGAGGTAAAGGAGGAGGTAGGGCAGACATGGCTCAAGGTGGATGTCCTGATGGAGAATCTTTAGATAAAGTATTAGAAATATTTTATAGTATACTTTAAGCTTATCATTACTTTTAGTGGCTTTTCTATAAAAATTAGGGAGAATATGTATGGCTTTAACAGGGATAGAAATTTTTAAACTTCTACCAAAAACAAATTGCAAGAAATGCGGATTTCCAACCTGTCTTGCCTTTGCAATGAAGGTTGCCCAGGGACAGGCTCAAATTGAGCAGTGTCCTGATGTATCAGAGGAAGTTAAGGCAAAACTTAAGGAGGCTTCTACGCCGCCAATAAGAGGTTTTTATTTTGGTTCTGAATCGGAAAAGATAAAAATCGGTGAGGAAACAGTTTTATTTAGACATGAAAAAAAGTTTTTTAATCCTACAGTGTTAGCTCTTGAGATTAAGGATAATGATGAAAACATAGATAACCATTTAGATGATATTTTAAATTCTCAGATTGAAAGAGTAGGGCAAATACTTAAAATCGATGCAATATTTTTAAGAAATGAATCAGGAAGTGCCGAGGTTTTAAAAGAGGCTTTAAAAAAAATTAGAGCAAAGGATCCTAATATTCCTCTAATTTTTGGAATAACCAATCCTGAAGTTGCCTTAGCTGTACTTGAGGAATTAAAGGATGAAAGACCAATTCTTTATGGTGCTACAGAGGAGAATTATTCAGAGATGGCTGAGATTGCAAAAAAATACAACATTCCTCTTGGAATTTCTGCCAGAGGAGTGGAAAAAATTATATCTATCACAGAGGCACTTAAGGAAAAAGGTGTTGAGGATTTGATAATTAATAGTCAACCAGAAAAAGCAGGAGAACTACTGAGAGACAACACA
>CAZYLC010000029.1:0-2577 GCA_964648755.1 uncultured Thermodesulfovibrio sp. | reverse complement strand
TTAAAAAAAGTATAAGAGCCTTGGGATATCCAATCATAACTTTCGATTACCTTAATAATTTTTTAGATAATCCCTTTTATGAAACAGTCATTGCTTCTTTAGCAATTCTCAAATACTCCTCCATAGTAGTGCTTAGTAGTATCCCGAAGTGGAAAAATCTTGTGCTTTTCACTTTAAAACAAAATATATACTCAGACCCGCAGGTTCCCATGCAGGTTAAACAGGACATATACAAGATTGGTGAACCCGATGGAAGTAGTCCTATAATTGTTACAACAAACTTTGCCCTAACTTACTTTCTTGTCAAAGGAGAGATTGAAAACAGTAAAGTCCCAACTTGGCTTGCTATCATGGACTGTGATGGATTGAGTGTACTTACAGCATGGGCAGCAGGAAAGTTTTCAGCAAACAAAATTGCTCAATTTATCAAAGATAGTGGAATTGAGGAAAAAATTAATCACCGTGAATTAATTATTCCCGGTTATGTGGCAATGCTCAAAGGGGCAATAGAAGATAAGCTTCCTGGCTGGAAAGTAATTATAGGAACAAAAGAGGCAAGTGGAATTCCAGCCTTCCTTAAAAATTATGTGAGAGACAGAGAGTGCTTGAGCAACTAATTCAGATTACAAAAAAAGCATTAGATGAGTTATTGATAGAGACAGAGAAACTTTTAGATAAAACCATTTATGGAAAAGGGCAATCCTTTCAAATTGAGCTACCAGATACAGCCTACGGACTGCCGCTCATTTATGCTCTTGAAGGAATAAAAATAACAGAGCTTTCAGAACTTAAAAACTTTTTTGATAATACAAAGGCAAAACTCTCTCAATCCCTTGATCCCATCAGTCTTTCCCTAAACTATCTTTATATTGCTGAGATTTATCTTACTTTGCTCTTTTGCCATTCCGAGCAAAAAGAGGAATCTGCCTTTTATGGCTTTCTTGGAGATACAATTCAGAGAACCCTTGGAGTTCAGCTTGTTGATGGAAGAATCCCCGCTGTAGCAGTTTTAGTTGGAAGTCTTGAAAGAGAAAAACTTTTATCCATTATTAAAGAGCTTCAAGAAAAAAGGATTCTTACTTTCCTCATTGGTCAAGTTGCAGAGGAGTTTTTAAAAACAGGGGAAAGACATGGTTTTGAGGCTTACATAGTTCCTGTAGGCGTAAAAACTGAAGAGGCAATTTTTGTTCTTGACTGGGCAGTGAGAGCATCACTCATATTCGGTGGTCAAACTGTAGGTGATAAAGATGCGATAATTGATTATGTAAGAAAGAGAATAAATGCTTTTGCTATTGCCTTTGGTAGCATTAATGAAAAGGCAGTAGCTGTGGCATTAGGTGCAGCGGTTTTTGCAATTCCCCTTATAACTGACCAAAGCCTTCCAGAGGTTTCAATCCCTGAAATTGCTGAGTATCCCCTAATCCTATCGGAACTCGATTATGCAAAGATCGTGAAAAAGGCAATTGAGACAAGAGGATTAAAGATAGTAGTTGAAAAACCTCCAATACCTGTAGCCTATGGACCAGCATTTGAAGGAGAAAGGATTAGAAAAGAAGATACTTTCATAGAGTTTGGCGGTCAGAAAACACCAGCTTTTGAATGGGTTAGCATGAGAGATTTAAGCGAGGTTGAGGACGAAAAGATTGAAATAATTGGAGAAAGCTCAGAAACTCTTTATGAACAAGGCGGGAGAATGCCTCTTGGAATAGTTGTAAATGTGGCTGGCAAGAAGATGCAAAAAGACTTTGAGCCTGTTATTGAGAGGCAGATTCATACCTTTATAAATGAAGCAGAAGGACTTTGGCATATAGGACAAAGAGACATAAACTGGATAAGAATTAGTAAAAGAGCAAAAGAAGCAGGAATGACACTTAAGCATCTTGGTCTAATCATAGTGACGATGACTAAGGCGAGATTTCGTAGCATTGTTGACAAAGTTGAGGTTTTGCTTTATACCGATGAACAAGATGTTTTAACCCTTCGTGAAAAAGCAAAAGAGGAATACAAACAAAGGGATTTAAGGCTCGCCAGCCTTACAGATGAGGATGTAGGGGAATTTTATTCCTGTTTACTCTGCCAAAGCTTTGCACCAAAGCACGTATGTGTAATAACACCAGAGCGTCCGGGTCTTTGCGGAGCATTCACTTGGCTTGATGCCAAGGCAGCTTACGAGATTGAACCAACAGGTGGAAACCAGCCTGTAGCCAAGGGGCAGTTAATCAATGATGCATACGGTAGATATAGTGGTGTTGATGAATATGTGAAGAAACATTCAGGTGGAGAGACTGAGGCAATAAATCTTTATTCAATTATGGAAAACCCGATGACCTCTTGTGGTTGTTTTGAATGCATTGTAGCAGTGGTGCCTGAAGCAAATGGTGTTATGATTGTAAATCGTGGATATTCAGGCATGACCCCTATTGGTATGAAATTTTCCACTCTTGCAGGAATGATTGGTGGCGGAGTTCAAACTCCGGGATTTATGGGTGTAGGAGTGAACTATATTACATCAAGAAAATTTCTAAAAGGTGATGGTGGAATCCCAAGAATTGTCTGGATGCCGAAAGAGTTAAAAGA
>CAZYLC010000028.1:0-17262 GCA_964648755.1 uncultured Thermodesulfovibrio sp. | reverse complement strand
AGTTATCAGCCACTGAAAATCAGAGGCACTTAAAGGCGAACTCCATCGCCTTTTTAAGAATAAAAACTTTTGAGTTAATATGTCAATGATAATTTATATCATGGAAAAAATGTAAAATTTTGAATATATTTTAATGTAACAGTAGTCACTAAAATTTTTCTTGACATTTTATTTATATTATGTAACAATAGTTACATAAAAATAGGAGGTGATATATATGGAAACTTTTTATATTGTAGGGATGATTATTGCCGGGTTATTTTTTGGTTGGACAATTGGTTCCCATTATACTGGTGCAGTGATGGGGACAGCTTACGGCGCAAAAATACTTGATATCAGGACAGCTACACTAATAATGGCAATATGTGCCTTGTTGGGCGCTACACTGCAAAGCCATGAGGTTATTAAAACTGTTGGTGTTGGAATTATTCCCATTGAGTATCTTACACCTTTCAGAGCAATGATCATGATGCTTAATGCAGCCTTAGTTACTGCTGTTAACACCTGGCTTAAGCTACCTATCTCAACAGCTCAATTAGCCTGTTTTTCAATTGTTGGAGTTGGTCTTGCTATAGATGCTCCAATTGCCTGGGAAAAAACAATGTTGCCTCTTGCTATTACATGGGTTGGAACGCCATTGGTTGGATGCCTCTTAGGTTTTATTTTTACTAAAACAGTAGGAGCAATAGAGAGAGCAGAAAAGATAAAAAGAGCTGTTCTTATACTTGCTTGCTGTTATGCCTCTTTTACATTGGGAGCTAACAACAGTGGATTGGCTGTTAGTGTTCTCTATGGAAGCGGAACTGTTAAATCTCTTTTACTGGCAGGGTTTATAGGAGGAGTTGTTGTTGCAATAGGTGCTTTAACTTGGGGTAGACCTCTACTTGAAAAAGTAGGGCTTCATATTGTTCAGCTTGAGATAAACAGTGCTATAGGAGCACAGTTTGGACAGGCAACCACAGCTTATATTGCAGCGCTACTTGGTTATCCTACATCAATGAATCAGGCAATTGTTGGAGCAATTGGTGGTGCAGGACTTGCAAGAGGTGTAAAATACATTCAGCTTAAAGTTGTAAAGGAGATTGTAATAAACTGGTTTGTCTCTCTGATTGTTTCAGGATTCACAGCGTATTTTCTATATAAAATTTTTTCATGGCTATTAGGAGCCAAATAAAATAGGAGGGATTAAAATGTTTTCAAAGATTCTTTATCCTACAAAGTTTGATGAGCTTTCTTTTCCAATTTTAAAAAGCCTTGTATGTTTAAAATCAGCAGGATTGAAAGAGATTGTATTGCTTTATGTTATAGATGAAGAGGCTATTTATCTTGCGAAGGAATCGGGTCTTCCCGTTGATATGGAGCAGATTAAAGGGTCTGCAAATGAAAAAATGAAAGAATATTTAGATTATCTTAAATCAAATGAATTGTCAGTAAAGACCAAAATAACTTCAGGTAGGGTTGTAAATGAGATTATCAAAGAAGCAGCCCTTGAAAATGTCTCCCTAATCGTAACCGGAAGACATAAAAGGCAAATGATTGATGAGTTATTTATTGGTTCTACTACAGACGGGGTTGTCAAAAAATCTTCTTTACCTGTCTTGGTGGTAAAATATCATACAATTAGGATGATTGAAGGTCAACTCACTGAGCAATTCTGCCCCAATATTTTCAGAAAAATTCTCTATGCCACTGACTGGTCAGAGCATTCAGAACGGACAAAAAAATATATATATCCCTTATATAATGTAGGAGCAAGTGAAATTGTAATAGTCCATGTAATTGAAAATGTGGGCAAAGAAGGAGAGGATAAGCGATTAAATAACCTAAAACAAGAGTTTGAACAAATAGGCTTTAAGACTAAATCTTATCTAATTCATGGAAAACCCTATAAAGAGATTATTAATCTTGCCGCTGAAGAGGATGTTTCTCTTATCTTAATGGGTTCTCATGGTAAGGGATTTATAAAGGGAATTATGCTTGGCAGTGTTTCCCAGAGGGTTCTGGAATACAGTGATCGTTCTGTGCTAATAGTAAAATAGTGACTAACGTTGGAAAACTGAGGGAGGTCAGACCGAATTTAAGCGAGACCCTTTTAGGTTAAGCTGAGGAGAAGCCAAAGGGTCTCACTCGATTAGGTCGCTCCGAAGCAAAGATATGTGTTTTTAAAAGTAGAGCAGATTCATCGGATGCTTATTTGGATTCGGAATGACATGAGTAGTAAGTTATTAATAATTCAAAGTGATAAGGGAGGACAGAAGTGAAACCAGCTACTATATTTATTGTTTTACTTGGTTTTGTAAGCCTTTTTTCTGACATGACCTATGAAGCTGCAAGAAGTATCACAGGTCCTTATCTTGAAGTTTTGGGCGCCTCTGCTGCCTTAGTAGGTCTCATCGCAGGACTTGGAGAGTTTTTAGGATATGCTTTAAGACTAATCTCAGGCTGGCTTGCTGACAAGACTGGGAAATACTGGACAATAACAATCATCGGCTACTTGATAAATCTTTTAAGCATTCCTGCACTTGCCTTAGTAGGACAGTGGCAGTTGGCTGCTCTTCTAATTATGACTGAAAGAATTGGTAAGGCAATCCGAAATCCCTCGAGAGATGCCATGCTAAGCCACGCAACAGTAGAGATAGGTCGTGGATGGGGCTTTGGACTTCATGAGGCAATGGATCAGCTTGGTGCTATGATTGGTCCATTGATAGTTGCAGGAGTTTTTTATTTTCATGGAGGATATCGTGAGGCTTTCGGAGTGCTACTTATTCCTGCTGTGATTGCTGTTTCAATCCTTATTTTTGCTCGGATTCTTTATCCCTCTCCAAGAGATTTAGAGATAAGTAAGCTTCAGTTTGAAACAAAAGGTCTAAGTAAAGTTTATTGGATTTATTTGGTTGCTGTTGCTTTGAATGGCGCTGGATATGCTGATTTTCCTCTGATTGCCTATCATTTTAAAAAAGTGGCAACGGTTTCTGAGCAATGGATACCAGTTTTCTATGCAGTGGCAATGGGAATTGATGCTTTAGCAGCTCTGCTTTTTGGGTATCTTTTTGACAGAAAGGGTCTATCAGTTCTTATTATTTCTGTAGCTCTTTCAGCGGGTTTTGCACCTCTTTGTTTTCTTGGAGGATTTTACCCTGCCCTGATTGGAATGATTCTTTGGGGAATCGGTATGGGTGCTCAGGAGTCTATAATGCGAGCAGCAGTTGCTGTTTTAGTTCCAAAGGAAAAAAGAGGAATCGGATACGGTGTTTTCAATACAGGATATGGTTTATTCTGGTTTTTAGGTAGCGTTGCCTTAGGAGTTCTCTATGATTTTTCAATCTCCACTTTGATAGTTTTCTCAGTACTTTTGCAACTTGCTGCAATACCTTTTTTAATGAGAGTAAGAAAAATGTTACACTAAAAATTAGATGAAATGGCTTTTTATATCATATACAGTGCCTTCAAACCCTTCACGGACAAGGGTTTTTATATGGAGAGAATTAAAAAAACTTGGGGCCATAAATTACCAAACTGTTTGGGTTTTGCCCTATTCAAAGGAAATTATTGAGAAAATTCAAAACCTTAAAAAAATTATAGAAAGTTATGGCGGGCAAGCTCTTTTTTTGGAAGGAAAGGTATTGAACACGGAGGATGAAGAAAAAATTCTCAATGCTTTTGTTGAAGCAAGAAACAAAGAGTATCAAGAGGTAATTGAAAAATGTGAGGATTTTTTTAAAGAGATATCCTTTGAGATAGAACGGCAGAATTTCATATTTGCAGAGGTTGAAGAAAATGAAGAGGAGCTCGAAAAACTTAAAGCTTGGCTTAAAAAAGTAGAAAAAAGGGATTTTGTAAACGCTTTTCTTAAAAAAGAAGCTATCGAAAAGCTCAGAAAATGCACAAGGCTTTTTGAAGAATTTTCAAAAAGAGTCTACAAAGAAGCACAAAAAGAATAAAAAATTTATGGAGGAATTATCATGAAAACATGGTTTGTTTATGTTTTTGGTCGTTGGATTGTTCTTTCAGGAATTGCAGGAGCTTTGCTTCAATTTGTATTAAGTGACTATTTGAAAATTCACACCATACCTGCCTTTTTGCTCAATCAGTTTTTGCTTGCCAATGTTTTTTGGTTTGTTGATAAGGCAATATTTAAGTCCCATTTCAAGATTCCGGCATTTTATCCTCTTTGGGAGATTAGAGAGAATGTTAGATGTGCCGACTGTGGAGCCATTTGTGAAGGTTATAGAGTAGTGAGAACTAAAAATTATGATAAACTTCATGACCCTGAGCCTGAGTTTAGATGTAAAGATTGCAGAGAGAAAAAATTGGAAGAATTAAGGAAAAGAGGAGTGGAAGTTTAAAATAGAAAGGTGGAGGAAGGATTCCTCCACCCTATGAGATAAAAAAGATTACTGTTTCTTTTCAGCTGGTTTTGCTGGCTCAGCAGGCTTTGCTACTGGTTTTTCAGCTTTCTTTTCTTCTTTCTTTACTTCACCTTTTTTCTCAGCATTGGCTGCAACTTTCTTTACGCTCTTTGCTGTGAGCTTGCCATCTTTCTCGGTGTATTTTACTACAACCTTGTCACCAGCCTTTACGTCCTTAATCTGCTCATCTGTTACGCCAATTGTGAGTTCCTGCTTTTTGCTCTTTACTGTGATAGACTTACCAACTGTGTCAACAGCTGTAAGTTCACCAGTAATCTGTTTTACTTTTTCTTTCTTAGCAGGTTTCTCAGCTTTCTTTGCTGGCTCGGCTGGTTTTGCTGGTTCAGCCTTCTTTGCTGGCTCAGCAGCAGGTTTTGTAGCAGGCTGTTCTGCGAAAGCAACTGATACGGTGAGAGCAAATACCATTGCCATTACGACTGCTATTAATTTTTTCATTCTTCTTAGTCACCTCCTTTCCTTTTTGTTTATTCAGGGATTTCAGTTTCAGACTAAATATATTAAACAAATTTTGTGCCAAAAATAAATACTTATTTTACATAGTAATTGTTCTAATCATCTTTCCCTATTTGAGGAAATTTTCCCTTTTGGGGAAGTTATCTGATAATCCAAATTTTTCAAGGCGATACCAGAAAGTCTTGTAACTCATTCCAAGCAGTCTTGCTGCTTTTGCGATAACATAATTTGATTTAATTAAAGCTTTTTTTAGTAATTCTCTCTCTAAAGCTTCATAATTAAGTCCTTCATCAGGAATATCAATATCAAGAATATTTTTAGGAGTAGTAAGCCTCAATTCATCCTGAATATCTCTAAGTTTTATTTTATCCTCTTCACAAATAATTATTGCCCGCTCAATTACTGTTTCCAGTTGTCTTATATTACCGGGCCAATGATAATTCATTAAAGCTTGTAAGGCTTTTTCATCGATGTCAGAAATTCTTTTCCCAAATTCTCGTGAGTATTTTTCTGTGAAAAATCTTACAAGTTCAGGAATATCCTCTTTCCTTTCCCTTAAAGGAGGGATTTCAACTGTTACCACCTTCAATCTATAATAGAGGTCTTCTCTGAATTTTCCCTTTCCAACTTCTTCCGATAAATTTTTGTTTGTAGCTGCAATAATTCTTAAATCTATTTTAATTGTATCTTTACCTCCGATTCTTCGTACTTCCTTATCTTGAATAACTCTTAATAGTTTTGATTGAAGATTTAGAGGCAGTTCAGCAATCTCATCAAGAAAAAGAGTTCCTTCCTGAGCAGACTCGATCAATCCTATTTTTCTTGTATTTGCACCTGTAAAAGCACCTGGTTCATAGCCAAAGAGTTCGCTTTCTATAAGGTTTTCAGGTATGGCTGCACAGTTTATGGCAATAAAGGGTTTGTTTTTTCGAGGAGAGTTGTAGTGTATAGCTTTTGCTATTAGTTCCTTACCCGTTCCCGACTCACCGCAGATTAAAACTGTTGCCGAAGTGGGAGTTACTTTTTTTACTATATCAAGTATTTGAAGCATTTTCTTGGACTTGCCTACAATCCCTTCAATCTTGAATTGTCCATACAACTCTTCTTTAAGACGTAAATTTTCCTTTAACAGATTCACCCTCTCTTCGGCTTTTTTGACGGTTAGGAGTAAGATTTCCTTATCAATAGGCTTCGTGAGATAATCAAAGGCACCTTTTTTTATTGCATTAACCGCAGAAGATATTGTACCGAAGGCTGTGATAACTATTACAGCAGGCGAAAAAGGTTCAGTTGGAACATCATTTAAAATTTCAATACCGTTTTCACTGCCAAGTTTTAAATCGGTTAGTATTATTTCCGGCAAATTTTCATTAATTATTTTTTTTGCAACCTCAATTGACGCTGCCGAATAGACATTATAGCCCTCCTCTGAGAGAATTGTGGATAAAATCTCTCTTTGAAGAGGTTCATCATCTATTATCAGTACATTTATCATATAATCTTATAAGGGTAAATAAATTTTTAGTTCACTTCCCTTGCCGGGAGTGCTCAAAAATTCTATTTTACCACCATGTTCCTCTATTACCTTTTTTGCTAAAGGAAGACCTAACCCCAAACCACCTTTTTTGGTGGAGAAAAAAGGTTCAAAAATTTTATCTAATAGTTCATCAGGAACTCCTGAACCTGTATCAGCTATGCTTACGATGAGTTCGTCACCTACAAGTTCTGTCTTAATAAAAAGATGTTTTACTTCTGAATTTTTCATTGCCTGTAGTGAATTAGTGATTATATTAAGCAAACAACTTTTCATTAAGTCTTTGTCTAAATTGAGAGTAAAATCTATTTTATAATCTTTATAAATATTGATTCCATCCTGTTCAGCAGTAATTGCAACAACTGAGAGTACCTCATCTATTATTTCAATCATGCTTTGAGGTGTTTTATTTAATTTTAGGGGACGAGTATATTCCAAATATTCAGTAACAAGATTATTTACTCTATAAATTTCTTGTTTCATGTTTTGAAGAAGTTTGGTATGATTCTCGGAATTTTGGTTTTCTTTTTTTAATTTTTCTATGAGATGGTCAATGCTTAAATTTATAAAGTTGAGAGGATTTCTTATTTCATGAGCAATGGTTCTGCTTAGTTGTCCTATGGCAGATAGATGTTCTGCCTCTCTCAGTCTTTGTTGCAAAGCCTGGTGTTCTTCAAGTTTTTGAATCATAAAATTAAGGCTTTCGGCTATTTTACCTATTTCATCTTTTCTATTTATATTCAATCTATAGGTAAAATCACCCTCAGCAACTTTCATCACTGCTTCTGTAAGGTCATCAATTGGCTTTGTATATCTTTTTGAGATGATATAAGTAAGGATTATGCCGATTGAGAATATTAATAGTGTTGTCAGCATTCTTTTTAAGGCATTAGTTTTAAGAATTTGAGAAAAATCATCTTTATTTACTCTTAGATGAATATATCCATATTGTACATTTCCTGCGATCACTGGCACTATTACGTTATATACATTCTCCTCTTCAAATACAGGTTCTCCCAGTTCTGCTTTTATGATAAGTTCTTTTTTTCTGTGGGTAATAGGTTTGCCAATATTTTGAGGGTTGGTGCTTGCAATTATTTCTTGAGTATTGCTAATTATTGATACTTCTTTTATACCTTTAGTATTTAGTTTATTTAAATATTCTGAAAGTTTATTAGAACCACCACGTGTTACTTCTTCTACTCCAATTTGTATAGCCTTAGTAAGGTCTGAAGTTTGTTTTTCTATTTCTTTAAGAAGTCTCTTTTCTGTTTGAGAATATAAAATATAAAGAGAAGACATTAGCGTAAAATTAAGAAATAGAAGAAGCACAATTAATTTTCCTCTCAGAGTTAGTCTATCAAACATTTTTATAATCATGTATAATGTATTATATTATGCTTTCAGAAAGAATATCATCTATTTTTAAAAAAATTACCTATGCTGCTTTGAGAACAGGTAGAAATCCGGACAGTATCAAATTAGTCGCTGTTACAAAATCTCAGCCTATTGATAAAATAATAGAAGCGGCAGATTTAGGATTGAGAATATTTGGTGAAAACAGAGTACAGGAGGCAAAGGAAAAAATTGAAAACATTAAAGGGTTCAATCTTGAGTGGCATATGATCGGACACCTTCAAACTAACAAGGTTAAAGACGCGGTTAGACTTTTTACTCTAATACATTCTGTTGATTCTGAAAAACTTGCCATTACAATTGATAAAGAAGCAGAAAAAATAAACAAAATTCAAAGAGTACTTGTTCAGGTTAAACTTTCTGAGGAAGAATCTAAGTATGGAGTAGACGAGGGAGAAGTAGAAAATTTTATTGAAGTACTCGGAAAACTTAAAAATATAAAAGTTGAAGGGCTTATGACAATTCCACCTTATTTTGAAAATCCAGAAGATGTAAGACCTTTTTTTAAAAGGCTTAGACAGATAAGAGATACCTTATCTCATAAATATCCCTCTCTTAGAGAATTATCTATGGGGATGTCTCATGACTTTGAAATAGCCATTGAAGAGGGAGCAACACTAATAAGAATAGGAACAGCCCTTTTCGGGCTAAGAACAAGCCAGGAGGTAAGAATAAAATGATAGGTTTTATTGGTGGCGGTAATATGGCAGAAGCCCTTATAAGAGGGCTAATAAAAGAAGGTAAGAGAGATATTATCGTTTCGGAACCTGTTGAGGAGAGAAGAAGATATCTTGAAAAGTGTTATGGCATAAAAACCACCCAATCCAACAATGATTTGGTTAGAGTAGTAGACATTATAGTTTTAGCAGTAAAACCTCAGAACATACGAGATGTACTTAATGAAATAAAGGATAATGTATCGGATAAGCATACGGTAGTTTCTATAGCTGCTGGAATCCCTCTAAATCTTATAAAAAATTACCTTAAAACGGATAAACTAATAAGGGCTATGCCAAATCTTGCTGCTATAGTTGGGGAGTCAATGACTGTTCTTGCCATCTGTGAGTGCCTTGAGATGAAAGTGGTAGCACCTGTTAGAGATATATTTATGAGTGTAGGGAAGGTAATCACTTTACCTGAACATTATATGAATCTTGTTACTGCCCTTTCAGGAAGCGGGCCAGGTTTTTTCTGTTATATTTTAGAGCAGTTTATACACGTGGCAACGGAAATGGGATTCTCAGATGACATTGCTTCAGAACTTTTAATACAGACCTTTATAGGTACAGCAAAATTACTTGATAGCGGACTTCCACCTGATAAAATCAGACAGAAAGTAACCTCACCGGGAGGAACTACTGAGGCAGGATTGAATGTTCTTTCTGAGGGTTTACTCAGAGAAATTCTTTTAAAAACAGTTAATGAGGCTACTAAAAGGGCTAAAGAACTTTCATCCCATGGAGATTGATAAATGTTCATTTTAGGGAATCTAATTATCGCATTGGCAAATATTTTTGACATAATTTTAACAATTTATTCTTTCATTGTTATAGCAGCAGCACTAATAAGTTGGGTAAATCCTGATCCCTATAATCCTATTGTGAGATTCTTGTACAGAGTTACAGAGCCAGTTTTAAGACCTATAAGAAAATTAGTACCCCTTAGATTACCCATTGATATTTCACCACTTATTCTTTTGCTTCTAATTTACTTCAGTAAAAATTTTTTAATCCAAAGCCTGCTGGAGCTTGGGTATAGAATTAAAGGAGGAAATATATGAGAATTACACCACTTGATATTCAGCAGAAACAGTTTAAAGTCAAATTTAGAGGCTTTGATATGGAGGAAGTTTATTCTTTTCTTGAGATAATAAGAGAAGAATTAGAGGAGATTTTAAAGGAAAATTCTATGTTGAAAGAAAAGATTGCAATTCTAGAAACTCAATTAGAGGAGAACAGAAAAATAGAGCAATCCATTAGAGATACTCTCATGACTGCTCAAAAGCTTGTTGATGAATATCAGAAAAATGTGAAAAGAGAGTCGGAGCTTATAATTAGGGAAGCGGAGTTGAAAGCAGAAAATATTATAAAAGAAGCTCAAGAAAAGGTTGTAAAAATTCATGAAGACATTGTCGACCTTAAAGGAATAAGAAGACACTTTAAAGAAGAGATTAAAAGACTTATAGAAAGTCACTTAAGAATGCTTGAATTTGATAAGGAGAGAGAGGGAGAAGAAAGTGAAGTTTAATTCTCTTAGAGGTATGCAAGACATCATTCCTGAAGAGAGTCATTTTTGGCAACATATTGAAGAGAATGCAAGAGGTTTATTGGAACTTCACAACTATCATGAAATAAGAACTCCTATTTTAGAGCAGGCTGAGCTTTTTTTGAGAAGCATAGGAGAGGATACAGACATAGTTGAAAAGGAAATGTATATTTTTAATGATAAAAAGGGTAGAAGAATTGCTTTAAGACCCGAGGGGACAGCTTCTGTTGTGAGAGCTTATATTCAAAATTCTCTTTTTAATAACCCTTCACCCCAAAAATTTTATTATATTGGTCCCATGTTTAGATATGAAAGACCTCAGAAAGGAAGATTCAGACAGTTTCATCAAATAGGAGTAGAATGTTTTGGTATAACAGCTCCTTCTGTGGAAGCTGAATTGATTTGGATTTTGAAACAATTTTTTGAAAAGCTTAATTTGAAAAACCTTACCTATGAAATAAACTCTCTTGGTTGTAAAAAATGTAGACCTTTATACAAAGAAAATCTATTTAAGTTTTTAAATAATATGATTATAAATCTTTGTAATGATTGTCAGAGAAGGTTTGGAAAGAATCCCCTCAGAGTTCTTGACTGCAAAGTTTCAGGTTGTAGGGAAGTGCTAAAAGATGTTCCTTTTATGATAGATTTCTTGTGTAATGACTGCAAAGCCCATTTTTCAGCATTTCAGAACGAGCTTGATGGTTATGGAATAAACTATTTTATTAATCCCAAAATAGTTAGAGGACTTGATTACTATACAGGAACAGTTTTTGAAGTAACGACTACCATGCTTGGTGCTCAAAATGCCATTGCAGCAGGTGGTAGATATGATGAACTTGTAGAATATTTTGGAGGTCCTTCAACTCCTGCAGCAGGATTTGCTATAGGAATGGAAAGATTAGTGGAGTTATCTAAAGATAATCTATCTATTGAACCTAAGAGACCCTTAGTTTATGTTGCCTATGCAGGTAAGGGAGTAGATAGAGAAGTAAAAAGAGTGATTAGCGAGCTCAGAAAAGAAGGTTTTATTGTGGAAAGAGCCTATGAAGAAGTATCTTTGAAAAACCAACTGAAAAAGGCAGATAAACTTAGAGTTGAATGGGTTATTATCGTAGGTGAGGAGGAGATTAAAAGGGCTTTATATAAATGGAAAAGGATGAGAGAAGGAACTCAAGGTGAGGCGAGCCTCGAAGAAATTATTAAACTATTGAGGGTAAGTATATGAAATTAGAAAATTTACAGAGACTCTTTAAAAATTTCAAAAATAAAAAAGTTCTTGTCATAGGTGATATTATTTTAGACCGATACATTTTTGGAAAAGTATCAAGAATATCCCCTGAAGCCCCTGTCCCTGTGGTGGAAGTCTACGAGGAATCTTATAGGCTTGGTGGTGCAGCTAATGTGGCAAATAATATAATAGCCCTTGGAGGTAATGCCTTTATTTCGGGAATAATAGGGAAAGGCTCAGCTGGTCGAATTGTTAGGGACTTACTAACTGAAAAAGGAATTGCTCAGGATTATATTTTTGAAGACTCAAGAAGAACAACTGTTAAAACAAGAATAATTGCAGGCAATCAACAGATTGTTAGATTTGATATAGAAGACCGCAGAAGACTCGAAGGAAAAGCAAAGGAACTTTTTCTTTCAATGATAAAGGATGCTTTGAAAAATTTTGATGCTGTAATAGTATCTGATTACAAAAAGGGAGTAATCTCAGAGGAACTATTCAGGACTCTTGTTTATCATAAAAATGGTATTTTTGTGGCTGTTGATCCTAAGGTTGGACATTTTAGACTTTATAAAAATGTTTCTTTAATTACACCTAATATTGCAGAAGCTTCCCATGGAGCAGAGACAGAAATAAAGGATGAAAAGACATTAATAAAAGCTGGCCATAATCTCCTCAAAAAACTATCCTGTGATTCTGTTTTAATTACAAGAGGAGAGGAGGGAATGAGTCTTTTTGAAAGAAAGAACGCAGAGGTTATTGTTACTCACCTCCCCACTGTGGCAAAAAAAGTTTTTGATGTTACCGGTGCTGGAGATACGGTTATTGCCACAATAACTTTGGCACATATTTCAGGAGCGTCTTTGGTAGATTCAGCAAAAATATCTAACGTAGCAGCAGGAATAGTTGTTGGTAAAGTCGGTACTGCAACTGCTACAACAGATGAAATAATGGAAGTATGGAAAACTCATCCTTATGCGTAGAGCCATTGCCCTTTATTCAGGAGGGCTTGACAGCCTTCTTTCTATTCTTATCATAAAAGAACAGAAAATAGAGGTTATAGCCTTCAAATTTTTGACTGGCTTTGTAGATGCTCTTAAAGAGAGCGATTTAGGCTATGCAAAGAAATTTGGATTTCAGCTAATGGAGGTAGATATAAGAGAAAAATTTCTATCCCTTCTAAAGAAACCTAAACATGGATATGGGAAAAATTTAAATCCATGCATTGATTGTAAAATCCTTATGCTCAAAGAAGCAAAGGAATTGATGTCAAAGTATGGCGCATCTTTTGTCATAACAGGAGAGATTGTATCTCAAAGGCCTATGTCGCAGAAGAGAGAACTTCTTCTTCATATTGAAAAGGAAGCCTCTCTGACAGGATTGATTCTGAGGCCTCTTTCAGCTAAGCTTCTTTCTCCTACAAAGCCTGAATTAGAGGGGTACATAAATAGAGAACTCCTATATGACTTGTGGGGAAGAGGAAGAAAAGCTCAGCTTTTTTTAGCTAAAAATTTTGGTGTAGAAAAAATTCCCCAGCCAGCAAGTGGATGTCTCTTAACAGATCCTTTATTTTGCAAAAAAGTTCAGGACCTTATTAGTCATGATCAACTTGATATTGAGAATACTGAACTTTTAAAAATTGGTAGACACTTCAGATTGTCTAAAAAATGCAAGGCAATTGTTGGAAGAAATGAGGGAGAGAATGAAATTCTCATGAACAGAAAGGGAGCAGCTTTAATATATCCCTCAGATCTTAAAGGACCTGTCATATTAATTTTGGGTGAACATTCGCAAATAGATATAGATAAAGCCTGTGAAATCTGTGTATATTATTCCAAAAGTAAACATGCTTCCCTAGTAATAAGAGAAAAGGAAGAAGAAAAAATTAAAGAATTTAATGCAATCTCAGAAGAGGAAGTTGTAAAATACAGGAGATAAATATCGGGAGGTAAAAATGAGAAAGTTGATAATTTTAGTTATAATAGTGACTTTTGCTGCCTTCCTGTTTTCCTGTGGAGGTAAAAAACAGGTCAAACAGCCCTCTACAGAGTACTTATACACAAACGAAGCTTTCAAAGTTGTAGATGAAATAAGAATAGCCTATCAAAATAAGGATAATGCAGGAATTAGAAAAAACTGTTCAGAATCTGCATACAGAGAAATAATTTCATCAATTAGACCCTTTGACAAGGCTGACCTCGAATTTACACCAGTTTTAGTTGAGATAGAAGGTGATTCAATCAAGCTTTATGTTTCTTGGAATGGTAAATGGAAATATCTCGGCACAGAAACAGAGGAAAGAGGACTTGCAAGTTTTCTTTTGAAAGGGAATCCGCCAAGAGTAGAAAAAATTCTCAGAGGTAATCCCTTTAGATATCCTGATTAACCAAATCTTCCTGTAATATAATCCTCTGTAAGTTTATTTGATGGGACTGTAAATATTTTTGTAGTTCTATCATATTCTATGAGTTCTCCAAGCATCATAAAACCTGTCCAGTCTGATATTCTTGCTGCTTGTTGCATATTGTGAGTAACTATTATTATAGTTACCCTACCTTTTAGAGAGATTATTAATTCTTCTATTTTAGCTGTTGAGATGGGATCAAGTGCGCTTGTAGGTTCATCGAAAAGTATTATTTCGGGCTCCACTGCAAGAGCTCTTGCAATACAAAGTCGCTGTTGCTGCCCACCACTTAGTCCAAAAGCATTAGTGTTGAGTTTGTCTTTCACCTCATCCCAAAGTGCTGCATCTTTCAATGCCTTTTCAACACGAGATTTAAGTTCTCCTCTTTTCTTTATGCCTCTTAACTTTAATCCATAAGCAATATTTTCAAAAATACTCATCGGGAAGGGAGTTGGTTTTTGGAAGACCATCCCTATTTTGCTTCGTAACTCTATTAAATCTGTTTCTTTTGATAAAATATTTTTTCCCTGAAAAATTATCTCGCCATCATATTTATTACCAGCATATAAATCGTGCATTCTATTAAAACATCTTAATAATGTAGTTTTACCGCAACCACTGGGTCCGATTAGGGCAGTAACCTGACTTTTATAGACAATCATGTTTATGTTTTTAAGTATGTGAACAGCACCTGTATAATAAAAATTAAGATTTTTTACTTCAATTTCAGGTGTCAATCCTTATACCTCCTTTTTATAAGTAGTCTTCCTGCAATTGTGGCAAAGAGAATAAAAACAGTTATCATCAAAGCTGCGCCCCATGCTTGTGTGTGCCATTCTTCATAGGGACCCATAGCATATTGGAAAATAGTTACTGTTAGTGAAGCTATAGGTTGAGACATATCTAAAGAAAAATAATTATTGTTAAAAGCTGTAAACAAAAGTGGCGCGGCTTCTCCTGTAACTCGGGCAATGGCAAGAATAATTCCCGTAAGAATTCCTGTTGCTGCACCTCTGTAAACAACTTGAATAATAACTTTGTAATAAGGTGCTCCAAGGGCAAAAGCAGCTTCCCTTAGCGTCCATGGTATGAGGGAAAGCATATTTTCCGTAGTTCTAAGTACTGTAGGTATCATAATTATTGCTAATGCAATAGCTCCAGCCCAGCCACTGAAATGTCCTAATGGCTTAACAATTATGGCATATATAAAGGCACCAATGATTATTGCGGGTACGCTCACCATAATGTCGGCAAGGGTGCTTATTACCTTTGAAATATTGTATTTTCGTCCATACTCTGCAAGAAATGTCCCTCCAAGAACTCCTACGGGAACGCCGATAAGGGTGGCAAAAAAGGTGATAATTAGATGACCTAAAAAGGCATTTCTTAATCCTCCCCCTGTTTCTCCAGGCGGAGCTGGATCTTTTAAAAAAAGTTCAGGATTAATAGCTGTTATGCCATGTCTTAAAACATCAACTATTATAAAAGATAACCAAAAAATACCCCAACAGGCCGTAAGAAAACATATAAAAAGAGCTACACTACTTATAACTTTTCTTTTTTTTGGTATCATTTCCTCTCAGCCTTCAATAGGAATAACTTGGCAATTGCCAGTATGGTAAAGCTCATTATAAAAAGTAATAAAGCAAGATAATAGAGCGAACTTAAATAAATGTCCTTATCAGCTTCTGTGAATTCATTGGCAAGTTTTACCGTTACTGTTGCTGCAGCATCAAAAAGAGAGGTAGGAATCTGATTTAGATTACCAAGAACGAAAGCAACTGCCATAGTCTCACCCAATGCTCTACCTAAAGAAAGTCCGACCCCACCAAGAACACCAAGTTTTGAATAGGGTAATACAACATCCTTTACCACCTCCCATTTTGTGGCACCTATTGCATAGGCAGATTCTTTAAGCACAGGAGGTGTGAGATTAAAGGAATCTCGAGCTATGGATGCAGTAAAAGGAATTATCATGATACTTAAAATAATGCTTGCAGTAAATAGGTCAACTCCAAGAGGAGTGCCTTCAAATAACTTGCCTATTAGAGGTAACTTACCGATAGTTGATTGGAGAAAGGGTTCTATATACTGACTCATAATAGGAGCAAGGGTAAAAAGTCCCCACATTCCGTAAATTATGCTTGGAATTGCAGCAAGTAATTCTATAGCAGTTCCGATAATTCCCTTTAGGAAAGAGGGAGCAATTTCGGTTATAAAAATCGCAATTCCTAAAGCAATAGGAACTGCTAATAGGAGAGAAAAAAAGGAAGTAATCAACGTTCCAATAAGTGCAGGAGCAGCACCGAATATTTCTTTAACAGGATCCCATTCAGTTGAAAAGAGAAATCCTTGAACACCAAATTTATTAATTGCAGGTAAAGATTCTTTAAATAGAACAATAAAAATTCCAATGGAAATAGCTATAACGCTAAATGCTGTAAGGGCGGTAATTAATAAAAAAACTATGTCTGTAATTTTACCCTTTTGCTTATGCATGTGAAAATATTATAACTGAAAAGCTTAAGTTTATGTTACAGAAATGTTACAAAATTTATTGTTTTATTTTATCCTTATTTCTAAATACTCTTAGCATGTTTGAATGGTGCTGCGAACCCTGCATTTTTTTCTTGTGACAGACTTCGCATTTCATCTCTGCTCCTATAGGAAAAGGTGTGCCCTGATACTGCATTGGTTGAATGTTATCTCTATTAATTCCGTATTCATTGAATGAAGGATAGAGTGCATGAGGTGCGCTGTGACAGGCTGTGCAGGGAATTTTCCCAGTATTTTCAGTTCTATTTCTGTATAACTCTGAGAAATAATAATTCCATTTATTAAAGGCGTTTATATTTTCCTTTGGTTTTTGAAATCCCACATGGCATGTAAGGCAATCTGGTTGTTGTATCCAAGGTTTCCTTGGTTTAATGTCATAAATTGGGGTTTCTGGTTTGAGATTTCTCAGTAGCAGTTTTGCTGTTCTTGTCCCCTCTTGAGACAGAAGAATTGCTGAGGTATGGTCATCAAGCTTTCCATGACATTGAGTACATCCGATTCCCAATTTTGCATGAATATCTCTGTTACATCTTGTGTTACCTCGGGCGTCATTTGGATGACACAAATTGCAAGCCCTTTCATCTTTCCATGGAATGTAATTAGCATGCCAGCCATGCATAGAAGCTGAAAAACTATTGTGTCCTCTAATTCCCTCTGATTTAATAATGAAATCTTCATGACATTTCTGACACATCATGGGTTTGCCTTTTAATGCATTCTCAAGAAGCTTTGTTCCATGGTTTCTGTCATGCACTCTAAGAATATTGATGGCAGTTTCATCAGATATTCCTGAGATACTATTCCATCTTGGTTTCCCTCCGTGACATTCAAAACATCTTAGCTCAGTTGAAACAGGAGCAACTAATTTCGTGCTCTGTAGTATTTTTCCGGTGGATTTTTCTACTGCCTTTATCGTAAACAGAGGATAGGGATTAAATACTCCATCATCTCTATATGGTAAAACAGGAATGCCTTC
>CAZYLC010000027.1:0-17815 GCA_964648755.1 uncultured Thermodesulfovibrio sp. | reverse complement strand
CAAAGTGCAGATATAGCTCTTTACAAGGCAAAACAGGAGGGAAGAAATAGAGTATTTTTTGAGTCTTTCATGGTAAAATAGAAAAAATAAGGGAGGAGTAAAAAATGAAAACATTGGCTTTATTAATTACTCTTTTAATGGTTTTCACTGTTGCCTGCGGGCAACTGAGCCAGCAACATTATGAAGGTGCAGGTATTGGTGCACTTGTAGGTGGAGTAGCAGGTGCTCTTCTTGATAAGAAGAATCCCTGGCGTGGTGGAGTTATTGGAGCTGGCTTAGGAGCTGTATTTGGTGCAACTATAGCTGATATTTCTACAAGGGGCTCAAGAGAAGCCTATCAAACTGGTCGACCTGTAGAGTATAGAACTGAAGATGGAAGAGGTTATTACAGAGCAGAACCTACAAGTGACTATTACTACAAAGACCCTTATACAAAATGCAGAAAGGTCTCAGAGAAAGTCTGGGAGGATGGAAAACTCGTTAAGGATACAGTAAAAGAAATATGCGAATCGGAAAAACAGGAGAGAAGTTATTAAGGAGAGATAAATAAAATTTTGCAGACTTTTATATTAATATAGTCTCTGAACAAATTGAAAAAAATATTTTTTTAGAAATTGAAGAAGATTCTAAGAAAGTTGTAAATAAAATATTTAAGGTTTAGCCAAAAGGCAATGAAAGAAAAACTCGTTAAAATAATTTATGATAAGGCATTCAAATACTCTGAAACTCCAATTTTTAGACTTACCTCTGGTGGTTTAAGTAATTATTATTTCAACTGCAAAACAGTAACCCTCTCTCCTGAAGGAATGTATCTAATTGGCAATATTATCTATGACATGATTAAAGATTTAGATATCAAGGGCATAGGTGGACTAACTCTCGGAGCAGATCCTATATCTAATGCCGTAGCTTATACATCCTATCTAAGGGGTAACCCTATTGAAGCCTTTGTGGTGAGAAAAAAGGCAAAGGAACATGGCACAATGCAATGGATTGAAGGTAATGTTAAAGCTGGTGATAGTGCTGTTGTAGTTGATGATGTTATTACTACCGGGAGATCTACGATTCAGGCAATAACAAGACTGAAAGAAGCAGGCCTCTTTGTTAAAAAGGTTATTGTTCTTGTTGACAGGCAAGAAGGTGGGAGGGAGAACATAATTAAATTTCTCAATGAATGTGGTTTTCCTCCAGAAATTGAAGCCGTTGTTTTAAGAGATGAAGTAATGGCCCTTTATAGAAGTTGACAAAGGCAATTCATTTTAGATGCCAGATAGAATGCTCCTCCCTTTGTTGTGGAGGAGCAACTATAATAACTCTCTCAGAGATAGGAAAACTCTATAGATTTTTCCCTATAACAATTGGCTTTCAAAAAGTCTACCCCTTTGATTCCTTGCATGAAAGCTATCTGAAAGATATCACCTTTAAATATAAAAATTATTATATTCTCGGCGATTTTATAGGTGGTAACAGATTTTCTAAAAAATGTAGACATTTAAAACATTCTCCATGTTCAATACATGGAAAAGTAAAACCTCTTCAATGCAAAATTATTCCTTTTTCCGTTACTTTTCCCGAATCTTATCAGGATAAAGTAATCAGGGAGAAAAGAAAGGGTGCCTTTAGAAATTGCAAAGGTTTTAATGAAAATTTACCAATTATATGGAATGGACATTTTTTAGAGAAAGAATTGAGCAATAACTTTTACCAACTAAAGGATGCCCTTATGGCTCAAAAAGAGCTAATGGAAAATATTTTTATTGAGCTTACAGAAAGTACCTCCCTCTCAAAATTCCTACTATCAAAGGATGGATTAATAGAAATACCTCTCCCAGAAAAATTAATCAAAGAACTATTTCTTAAAGGTTTAATTGAAGAACAGGAGGATTTTATAAAAGCGCAAAAAAAGATGTTTATCAGTGACTTAATGACCGATAATTTCAAAAACTCTTTATTTTCAGAAGCTTTAAAGGTGATAGAGAAGATAAGGATTTGACAGAATAGGGAAAATCTTATTAATATTAAAAATATTCCTTCCCTTAGGAGGTTTTAAGTGGCAGGTCATTCCAAATGGGCACAAATCAAACATAAAAAGGCTCAGGTTGATGCGAAAAGAGGTAAAATATTTACAAAGTTAGTCAAAGAAATTTCCGTTGCAGCTCGTCTCGGTGGAGGTGACCCTGAAAAAAATCCCCGTCTTAGAGTGGCTATTGAAAAGGCAAGAGAAGTAAATATGCCTTATGACAATATTAAAAGAGCAATAATGAAGGGTACTGGAGAACTTGCGGGAACAACCTATGAAGAAGTTACCTACGAAGGATATGGACCAGGAGGAGTAGCTCTTCTAATTGAAGCAATGACTGACAACAAAAACAGAACTGTATCAGAGATAAGGCATTTACTCTCAAAGCATGGCGGAAGCCTTGGAGAGTCTGGCTGCGTTTCCTGGATTTTTGAAAAAAAGGGATATATCCTTGTTGATAAAAAGAATATTGATGAAGACACGCTTCTGTCAATTGCACTTGATGCAGGTGTGGAGGATGTAAAAAATGATCCTAAGGAAGATAATTATGAACTCCTTTTGTCTCCAGAGAATTTAAAGGATGTCAAAGCTTCTCTTGAGGCTTCTAGTATTAATATATCCCTTGCAGAAGTAACTATGTTGCCTAAAAACTACATATCCATAGAAGGGGAAGATGCAGAAAAAATGTTAAAACTCATGGATGCCTTAGAGGACCATGACGATGTTCAGAATGTGTATGCTAATTTTGATATACCAGATGAGGCGATGACTAAGGTAAGTGCTTAATATGGAGCCATCCATAAGACTTACCTTTAAAAGAAAATTCATCGCTGGACTCATTGTAACTATACCTGTTGCAATAAGTATCTTTATTTTCATACAGCTCTTTAAAATTGTTGATGGCCTTTTAGGTCCAATTTACGATTATATTTTTGGCAGGCATATTGCAGGGCTTGGATTTCTAACAGCTATCATACTTATCTTTGTTGTGGGAATAATATCAACTAATGTTTTTGGCAAAAAACTCTTAGACCAGATAGAAAAATTGCTCTTTTTAAAAATTCCTGTTTTTAAAAGTCTCTATTCGTCTCTCAAACAGTTGATTGATGCTTTTTCTCCTGATAATAATACTTCTTTTCAGAAGTTTGTCATAGTAGAGTATCCAAGAAAAGGTAGTTTCGTCTTTGGTTTTCAAACAAAAATATGCACCCTAAAAGAAGGAGATAATGAAAAAAAGCTTCTTGCTGTTTATATACCAACAAATAACCTTTATCTTGGTGAGGTTGTGCTTTTTGAACCCGACTGCGTATTTCACACAGATATACCAGTACAGCAAGGGATTAAGATAATTCTTTCAGGAGGGATAGCCTCTCCTGAAATTATTAGAGGTGAAAAGTAGTGGATATAGTAATTTTAGCAGCAGGGTTAGGAACAAGAATTAAGTCAACTTTACCAAAAGTTCTTCATAAAATATTTGATATCCCCATAATAGACTATGTAATAGAGACTGCAAAAAGTTTAAATCCTGAAAATATTTTTGTTGTCCTTAATCCCACACTAAATAAATTAAAAGAGCATTTATCAAAATATGACATAAATGTTGTTTTCCAAAATGAACCTAAGGGAACTGCCCATGCTTTACTTTCTGCCTTACCTCAAATAAATAGCAAAAATATATTGATATTGAATGGAGATGTACCCCTCTTGACAGCTGAAACACTCTCTAATCTTATTGGACTTTATAAGAAAAACCATCTTGATATGGCTATACTTTCCTTTAAACCAGAAAGGGAACATTCTTATGGACGAATTCTAAGAGATGATAAAGGCAACATTCAGAGAATTGTGGAACTTACAGACCTATCAGAAGAACAACAAACAGTCTCCGAGGCAAATAGCGGAGTTTATATCTTAAATAAAGAAACAGCAGAGCTTGTTAAGGATATAAAGGAAAATCCTCGTAAAGGAGAGTTCTATCTTACAGATATTGTCGAAATAGCTATGAAAAAAGGTAAAAAAGTAGAAGCCTATGCCTTAGCTAAAGAGGATGAACTTATAGGCATAAATACAAGGGCTGAACTTTCCCTTGCCATGAAATATTTACGGGATAGAATCATAAAGCATTGGATGGACAAAGGAGTAACCTTTTATGATCCCCATTCCTCTTGGGTTTCACCAAAAGTATATATAGGTGAGGATACCCTAATTTATCCAAATGTTTTTCTTGAAGGAGAAACAAGAATAGGGAAGAATTGTATTATTTATCAGAGTGTAAGATTAAAAGACTGCATTATTGAGGACAATGTGGAAATAAGGGATTGCACAATAGCAGAAAAGGCCCATATTAAATCAGGCTCTAAAATAGGTCCTTTTGCACATCTAAGACCCAAAACAGTTATAGGCAAAGATTGTAAAATTGGGAATTTCGTTGAGATAAAAAAATCGACAATAGATGACGGAACAAAGGCAGCTCATCTTAGTTATATTGGAGATGCTCAGATTGGTAAAAATGTAAATATTGGAGCAGGGACAATTACTTGCAATTATGACGGTAAGAAAAAGCACAAAACAATAATTGAAGATAATGTTTTCATCGGGAGTGATACTCAGCTTGTAGCTCCTATAAAAATAAATAAAGATGCCTATGTGGGAGCAGGTTCGACAATAACCAAAGAGGTTCCAGAAGGCTCCCTTGCTATTAGCAGAACTCCTCAAAAAAACATTGAAGGTTGGGCAAAAAAAAGGCGGGAAAAGAAATAATGTGTGGAATAATCGGATATATCGGCGATAAAAAGGCAGTAGAATTGGTAATCGAGGGGCTTAAAAAACTTGAATACAGAGGTTATGATTCAGCAGGAATAGCCTGCTTATTTGACCATAAAATTAAAACAGTAAAATGTAAGGGAAAGATAAAAAACCTTGAAAATCTCATAGATGAAAAATTAAAAAAAACTAAAATAGCTATTGGGCATACAAGATGGGCAACACATGGTAAGCCTTCTGATGAAAATGCTCATCCTCACTGCTCAGGCGGAATAGCTTTAGTGCACAATGGAATAATAGAAAACTATGCAGAATTAAAGAGTGAGCTTGAAAGAGAAGGGTATAAATTTAGTTCGGAGACTGACACCGAAGTAATAGTTCATTTAATAAGAAAATACAGAAACAGTCTTTCTATTGAGGATGCTGTAAGGAAAGCCATTTCGAGGTTAAAAGGCTCTTATGCGCTTGTCATAATGGATGAGAGTGAACCTGATAAGTTAATAGGTATAAGGATGGAAAGTCCACTTGTAGTAGGTATTCTTGATAATGAAAAATTCATAGCCTCTGATATCCCTGCTTTTCTTGCTTATTGTAATAAAGTGATTTTTCTTGAAGATGGAGATTTAATAGTCCTAAAGAAAGATGAAGCTAAAGTATACGACTTCAATGGAAAAGAAAAAAAGAAAAAACAAACGATCATAAGCTGGACAGCCTCAATGGCTGAAAAAGGCGGATTTAAGCATTTCATGCTTAAAGAAATACACGAACAACCGAGAGCTATAGCAGATACAATAAGAGGAAGGGTCTTGCCAGATGGTTCAGATATATTATATCAAGAATGGGGGCTCACAAAGGAGCAAATATCTTCTATAAGAAAAATCTATTTAGTTGCCTGTGGTACATCCTATCATGCATGCATGATTGGAAAATATATAATTGAAAAAATCGCAAAGATACCAGTAGAAGTAGATATTGCCTCAGAATTTAGGTATAGAAGCGTTCCCTTTGAAAAGGAATCTCTTTTCATAGCAATTACCCAGTCAGGAGAAACAGCAGATACTCTTGCTGCTTTAAGGTTTGCCAAGAAAGCTGGAGTAAAAACCCTATCTATCTGTAATGTCCTTGGAAGTACCGCATCCCGTGAAGCCGATGCGATTTTCTACACCCATTCTGGTCCTGAAATAGGTGTTGCCTCTACAAAAGCCTTTACAGCTCAGATTGTAGCCCTCTATATTTTTGCTTTCGCAATGGCTCTTGCTACAAAAACGCAGCAAAAAACAATTATTGAAAAATTCCTTCTTGACCTTTTCCAGCTGCCAAGGCTTGCAGAGGAATCTTTAAAATTAGATGATAAAATTCAAAAATTGGCGAAAGAAGTTTACAGAAAGCCTAATTTTCTTTATCTTGGAAGAGGACCAAATTATCCTGTTGCCCTTGAAGGAGCACTCAAGCTCAAAGAAATATCATACATTCATGCAGAAGGATATGCTGCAGGTGAGATGAAGCATGGACCGATTGCTCTTGTAGAAGAAGGATTCCCCGTAGTTTTTATAGTCTCTGAAGACTTATATCTTGAAAAAACTCTATCCAATATAGAGGAAATAAGAGCAAGAGATGGTTTTGTTATAACCATTTCGAGTAGTAAAGAAGAAAAGCTTAAGAAATTATCAGATAGATTTATTTATGTTGAAGGGATTAACAGCTATTTAAATACGGTTTTATTTACTATTCCCCTTCAGTTACTTGCTTATTATGTAGCTCTTTTAAGAGGATGTGATGTGGATCAACCAAGAAATCTTGCTAAGAGTGTCACAGTTGAATAGTTTAATTTTTAAAATAAAATTTAGAGGGGTAGAGCCATGAAAGATTTCCCCTTAGGGGATTTAAATCCCGCGCAGCAAGAGGCAGTAGTCTATTGTGAGGGTCCTCTTCTTGTACTTGCAGGTGCAGGAAGTGGAAAAACAAGGGTTATTACTTATAAGTATGCCTACCTTACAAGAGTGTTAGGTATTCATCCGTCATCCATATTTACAGTTACCTTTACAAACAAAGCCGCTGATGAAATGAAAGAACGAATATGCAAAATATGTAATGGAAATTGGAAAAATTACTGGATTGGTACATTTCATTCTCTTTGTTTACGTATTCTTAGAAATCATATTGAACAAATCGGTTTCAATCGTAACTTTATAATATACGATGAAGACGATCAGGCAGCATTGATAAAGAGAATACTAAAAGAACTTAATATGCACGAAGCTCTATGTAAGTGCGTAGTTTCCAAAATAAGCAATCTTAAGTCTAACCTTATAACTGCAGAACAATACGCTTCAAACATAGAAGGATATGAATTTGAGGAAAGATTAGGAAGAATTTTTGCTCGATATCAGAACGAATTAAAAAGATATAATGCTCTTGATTTTGACGATCTTATACTTATGGTTATAAATCTTTTCAACGAAAAAGAAGAACTGCTAAGAAAATATGCAGAACAGTTTAAATATATTCTCGTAGATGAATTTCAAGATACTAATAAATCCCAATATGTATTGCTTCAACAAATTTCTAAATATCATAAAAAAATATGTGCTGTAGGTGACGATGACCAAAGTATTTACAAATTTAGAGGAGCCAATGTACTTAATATATTGAATTTTGAAAAAGATTTTCCTGAGGCAAAGATAGTGAAATTAGAACAGAATTATCGTTCTACTCGATATATTATAATGGCATCTACAGCAATGATCTCAAAAAATTTTCTCAGAAAACCAAAATCTCTATGGACCGAAAAAGACTGGGGTGAAAAAATATATTTCTGCCAGTTTCTGAATGAAGAAGAGGAGGCAAAATACATTGCTAAAAATATAAAGGAGTTATACCTAAAAGGTAATTATGAATACAGAGATTTTGCAATACTTTACAGATTGACACTTCAGGCAAGAGCATTAGAAGAAGCCTTAAGGATGGAGAGCATTCCTTATCAAGTTATCAGTGGAGTTAGTTTCTATCATAGAAAAGAGATAAAAGATGTAATTTCCTATATGCGATTTATATTAAATAAAGAGGACAATGTAAGTTTTCTCAGGATAATTAATACTCCCTCAAGAGGCATTGGAACTTCAGCATTATCAAAAATTGAGGTAGAAGCAAAGAAAAACATGTGTTCCTATTACACGGCTATTAATAATATGGTAAAAGACGAAAGCATTCAAGAAAATTTAAGAGAAAAATTAATTGGTTTTATTGAATTAATAGAAAATTTATCCAAAAAGGAATACCAAACGGCTGCTTTAATGATTAAAGAAATTCTAAATTCCACAGGCTATCTTGAAGAAATTGAAGAAGACAGAATACAAAATGTTTTAGAGCTTTTATCTTCGGCAGAAAAATTAACTGTCAGAGAGTTCCTTGATAAAATTTCTCTTATCTCCTCAGTTGATACCTGGGAGAATAAAAAACAGTATGTCTCTCTTCTCACCTTGCATGCAGCTAAGGGCCTTGAATTTCCTGTTGTATTCATTGCAGGTTGTGAAGAAGGAATTCTACCTTATTTTAAAGCGAAAGAAGATCCATATGAAATTCAAGAAGAAAGAAGATTATTTTATGTGGGAATGACAAGGGCAAAAAATATGTTATTTCTAACTGCTGCTAAGAATAGAAAACTTTATTCAAAAGTTCAAACCCAAGAACCATCAAGCTTTATTAAAGATATACCTTTAGATTGCTGTACTTGTATAAGAAAAAATTATTCCTCTCTTGTGGAATCTAAACCAGAAAAAGAAAAGATAAAAATAAAACCACCTTTTATTATAGGGTGTAAAGTAAAACATCCTGTTTGGGGTATCGGAGTAGTAAGAGACTGTTCTGGAGAAGGAGAAGATTTAAAAGTCATAGTTAATTTCCCAGGTATAGGAGTGAAAAAACTAGCTCCAAAAATCGCAAATTTAGAGAGGTTATAGCCATGAAAATATCAAAAGAAATAGTAAGACATATTGCACTTTTAAGTAGACTGGAACTTAAGGATGAAGAGATAGAAGTTTATCAACAACAGTTAAGTAGAATCCTTGAATACGTAGAAAAACTTAATGAAGTAGATACAAAGGATGTAGAACCTACATCCCATGTTTTATCTTTGAACAATATTTTTAGAGAAGATTTGGTAAAGGATTCTCTTTCAAGAGAAGAGGTTTTAAGAAATGCTCCTGATCCTTCAGATAAATTTTTTAGAGTACCCAAAATTATAGAATAATTCTATACATTCGGAGAGATAAATGTTAAGAAGTTTCCTTAGAGCTAAACTTCATATGGCAAAGGTAACAGAAGCTAATTTATTTTATGAGGGATCAATAAGCATAGATACGGAATTACTTGAAATTGCTGGAATTTTACCCTATGAAAGAGTTTGGATCAGCAATATGAATAATGGTGAAAGATTTGATACCTATGTGATTCCTGCTAAAAAAGGTTCAAGAATGATAGGACTTAACGGTCCTGCCGCTAAAAAAGCATCAGTGGGTGATAGAATTGTTATATTTTCCTATGGATATATAAAAGAGGAAGAAATAGGTAAACATGAACCCATAATAATAGTTCTCGATGAACAAAACAATCCCATAAAAGTTTACACACCTAAAATAACATAAAATTTATAGTTTTTAACAAAAATTTTTTAATTTATGCTAAAATTTTCACATGGATACAATAAGCAAAAAGGTTTCTTTGCCAAAGACAGGAACTGTAAAGATTACTTTTTATAGGAACAGAAAAAAGTCTACGAAAGATAAAACAACTTTTTCATTACCCTTTGACCTTCAATTAAGTGAAACCACTGCTTTAGGGGAGATAGTATATAGCCCTATTTTTCGCTCATGTAGAATCCTATGGAATGTGCCTCCTGAAGACTATAAAACACAAGAAGAAACAGAAAATTTCATAAAAGAATTCCTTTTTGGAACCTTAATGTCTGTAACAGAACCTATAACAAAACAAGAGGCTGAGGCGATTATTAATAATTACCAAGAATTTTTCAAAAATTCCCTAAGATATAGAATTTCTCAAGAGGGTATTTGTGAGATAACACTTCCTATCGGTGGTAAAGAATTAAAGGAAATAAAATTTTTAATTAGAAAAAAAGATACGGGAGATTTCATTATAAGCGATGATTCCCTTATTCTTAGACAATTTAGGACTCATGAAAGGGGGCAAAAAGAGAGAGTTCTTTTTGCAGCTAAAAAGTTAGGCATTGATATAAAAGATGAGGAATTGGTTTTAGAATCATCCCCAAGTGATTTATCAGGTAATCTACATATATTTATTCAAATAATATCAGCTGTTTATATTTTCTATCTGACCTAAAATTGACTTGTTATCGCTTAAAATTTTAACATTCATAATATGAGCAACTCTCAGTTCGTCCATCTCCATCTTCACAGTGAATATAGTCTTTTAGATGGTGCTATAAGAATTGAAGAATTGGTAGACCAAGCAAAGGCTTTCAATATGCCCGCTGTTGCAATTACAGACCACGGCAATCTTTTTGGAGTTATTGAATTCTATAAGAAGGCAAAAAAAATTGGAATTAAGCCACTTATTGGATGTGAAGTATATATGGCACCTCAAAGTCGCTTTGATAAATCAAAAATAAATAAAGATTCGGGGATGCCCGAAGAAGCCTCTTATCATTTAACTTTGCTTGTGGAAAATGAAGAAGGATATGAAAATCTTACTAAACTCGTAACTTCCTCTTACATAGAAGGTTTTTATTATAGACCACGTATTGATATGGAAATATTGAGTAAGCATGCCAAAGGGTTAATTGCTCTTTCAGGATGCCTCAAAGGAGAAATTCCCTATCACCTATCAAATGGGAATTATGATAAGGCAGAAGTAACTTTAAAAAAACTTAAAGAACTATTTGATGATAGATTCTATTTAGAAATTCAGCCAAATAGCATCCCTGAACAGGAGTTAGTTAATAAAAGACTCTTTGAACTATCTAAAAAATACAATATCCCTCTTGTTGCCACAAATGACTGTCACTATTTAAGGAAATCTGATGCAAAAGCCCATGAAATACTGCTATGTATTCAGACAGGAAAAACAATAAAAGATGAAAAAAGGATGAAATTCCAGACTGATGAATTTTATTTTAAATCTCCCGAGGAGATGCTATTTTCATTCCAAGAGGTTCCAGAAGCAATTAAAAATACCTTGGAAATTGCTGCAAGATGTAATTTTGACTTCAAACTTGGAGAATATAAAATTCCTATCTATCAAGTTCCAACAGGTTATACTCCCGAAAGTTATCTCAAAGAAATCGCTGTAGAAGGACTTAAAGAGAGATTTAGGGATAAGATTCCTGATGAATACTACCAAAGGCTTGAAGATGAATTGTCCGTAATAACAAGAATGGGTTTTTCCTCCTATTTTTTAATCGTATGGGATTTCATAAATTTTGCAAGAAAAAATTCAATTCCTGTCGGGCCAGGTAGAGGTTCTGCTGCGGGGAGCCTCGTTGCCTATGCCCTTAGAATAACCGATATAGACCCGATAAAATACGGACTTTTATTTGAGAGATTCTTAAATCCTGAAAGAATCAGCATGCCTGATATAGACATAGATTTTTGTAAAGATAGAAGAGAGGAAGTTATTAAATATGTATCGGCAAAATACGGAAATGACAAAGTTGCACACATAATAACTTTTGGGACTATGGCAGCTAAAGCTGTTGTGAGAGATGTTGGAAGAGCTATGAATATTCCCTTTGGAGAAGTTGATAAAATTGCTAAAATGATACCAAATGCCTGTTCATCTCTAAATCAGGCTATAGAGTTAGAACCCAAGTTAAAAGAACTCTATAAAAAAGAACAATCAATTAAGGAATTATTTGATATTGCTTTTAGATTGGAAGGTTTAGCAAGACATACTTCTCAACATGCAGCAGGGGTTGTTATCTCCCCTGAACCTTTAGAGAAATTCATGCCCCTATATAAAAATCCGGGTGAAGATTCCATTATAAGTCAGTTCGATATGAAGGCTTTAGAGAATATAGGATTACTAAAGTTTGATTTTTTAGGACTTAAAACTTTAACAGTAATTAATGACACTGTAGAATATGCAAAAAAGAGCAGTAAAGAGATAGATTTAGATAATATTCCTCTTGATGACCCTGAAACTTATAAATTACTATCATCAGGACTAACAATCGGCGTTTTCCAACTTGAGAGTAGAGGAATGAGGGATTTATTACAAAAAATGCAGCCAGAAAAATTTGAAGACCTAATTGCTCTTGTAGCTTTGTTCAGGCCCGGTCCTTTAGGGAGTGGAATGGTAGATGATTTTATTAAAAGAAAAAAAGGGTTGATACCTATTGAATATGATCTACCAGAATTAAAAAATATCCTTGCTGAAACCTATGGTGTGATTCTCTATCAGGAACAAGTGATGAAAATAGCCAATGTAATTGCTGGATTTACAATGGGACAGGCAGATTTATTGAGAAAGGCTATGGGTAAAAAAATAGAAGAATTAATGACAAATCTCAAAGCAGATTTCCTAAAGGGAGCTGTATCAAAGGGAATTCCTGAAGATAAAGCAGAATCACTTTTTAATCTAATGGCAGCATTCGGTAAATACGGATTTAATAAATCCCATTCAGCAGCCTATGCCTATTTGTCATATATTACTGCCTATTTAAAGGTACACTATCCTTTAGAATTTTTTGCTGCAAACCTATCTAATGAAATGGGTGATACCAATAAAATATTAAAATTTCTCAATGAATGCAGAGCTTTCGGGATAGAAATAAAAGGACCTGACATTAATGAAAGTGAAAGATTCTTTACCATATCTGGCAGTGCAATAAGATTCGGTCTTGAAGCTGTTAAAGGAGTTGGAGGGGCAGCCTTAGAGTCTATATTAAAAGAAAAACAAAAGAGTAAATTTAAATCTCTAGATGATTTTTTATCAAGAGTTGATACTAAGAAAGTCAATAAAAAAGTTGTAGAATCTTTAATCAAAGCTGGCGCTTTTGATTCTCTTTACTCTGAACTTTCTCCTGCTGAATCAAGAGCCTTAGCGCTGGAAGAGATGAATTCAAATAAAGGCAAAGTCTCACCGAAAGGACTTTTTCATTTAGATGAAAAGATTGAGGCTTGGGAAAATGAAAAAATATTATCCGAAGAGAAAAATGCTCTTGGTTTTTATCTTACGGGACATCCCATAGAAAACTTAAGACCTATTCTGAAAAAGAAAGATATTCTATCAATCGGAGAGATAATTGAACTAACTGATGAAGAAGTTTCAGAGGAAAATGAAAATGCCCATGAAGTAAGCATTGCAGGAATAATAGAAAAAGTAAGAAGTAAAGCAAAAGAGAAAGGCGTTATAGGATACATAACAATAGGAGATGAAACAGGAATTCTTGAGGTAGTTGTGTATCCTGAACTATTTAAAAAATTTAGAGAAATCTTAAAAGAAGGCAAATTAGTACTTATCAGAGGAATAGTAAATAAAAATGGGGAAGCAACTAAATTTTTTGCAAGAGAAATAGAGGAAATTAAAAGAGAAGATTTAAAAATAAGATATGAAATAACAATTAATTGTTGTAATCAAGAGAAAGCCTTAGAAATTTTGAAGAATATTAAGCATTTTTTAAAAAAAGGTAATAATGGAAACGGAAATTTATATATATCTTTGAATTTCCCCGACTACTGTGTTACAATTTTAAGCCCTCTTGAGCCTTGTACAGATTTACAACTTAAATTAGAGAAAATAGAAGGATGTGAGGTTAAAATCCTATGAGATTCTATCTTGACTTTGAAAAACCAATTCAGGAATTAGAGCTCAAAATAGATGAACTAAAAAAATTATCTGATGACAGTGACATAGATTTATCACAGGAAATAAAAAAACTAAACAAAAAATTAAAAGAGTTAAAGGTAGAAATTTTTTCTAATCTTACTCCATGGCAAAAAACTCAAATAGCAAGACATCCAGAAAGACCTTATACCTTAGATTATGTTTCCATGATATTTGATGACTTTATAGAAATTCACGGCGACAGAAGATTCGGTGACGACCCAGCCATAATTGCTGGCATAGGAAAAATAGAAAAACAGTCTTTCGCCTTAGTGGGGCATCAGAAGGGAAGAACAGTAAAAGAGAGAGTTTATAGAAATTTCGGGCAGGCACATCCTGAAGGATATAGAAAAGCCTTGAGATTAATGAACTTAGCAGAAAGATTCTCTATCCCCATTATTACAATGATTGACACCCCCGGTGCCTATCCTGGGATTGGAGCAGAAGAGAGGGGACAAGCTGAAGCAATTGCAACAAATCTAATGGAAATGTCTTTAATTAAATCACCAATAATAGCTGTTGTAATCGGAGAAGGAGGCAGTGGAGGAGCATTGGCTCTTAGTGTCTGCGATAGGATTTTCATGCTCGAAAATTCAGTATATTCAGTGATATCACCAGAAGGTTGCGCTGCCATATTGTGGAAAAAGAATTCTGATGTGGGAGTAGAAGAATATGCAAAAGCTGCTGAAGAATTAAAATTAACTGCTCAAGATTTGAAAAATTTTAATATAGTCGATGAAGTAATTCCAGAACCCTTAGGGGGTGCTCACAGAGACCCTCAAGAGGTAGCAAAAAAAATAAAGGCAGCCCTTTTAAATGCTTTTAATGAATTGCAAAATAAAAAAATAGAAGAATTATTAAGAGAAAGATACAATAAATTCAGAAATATAGGCAACTTCTGGAATTCTCAAAAAAATAATTCTTAAATTCACTAAAAGTTTCAATTTAAGTGAAAGAAAAGAATCTCCTCCTCATTAAATTGAAAAGGAGATTCAATTTATACCTTATCTCTTAAAATTACGATCTCTATGTCTGTTTTTCTCTTCCTTATATTCCTTTTCCTTGTGTTTGTGATGGATTTCCCTATGAACATCTATATATTTTGCATGTTTCTTTTTCACACCTACAACTACCTCAGGTCTTTCATGATAATAGTCAGTTATGAACTTAATATTAGAAAGTTCGATAATATCAATATCTCTATAAACTACTACTTTCTTTTTATGTTTCTTATGATAACCCCAAGCTTTACCATAGGGAGGACCATCAACAATAATGTATCTCTCATAAACTCTCTCAGGATGTAATCCCAATTTAATCATAATATCAAACCAACTATATCCAACTTTTCTATACTTTATTACCAAATCAGGTTCTACTCGAGCTTCTTTGACTATAAGGAAAAGAACGGGTAATTCTTCATATGTAATAAATGGATATCTCTCTTTTAAAATATAAACATCCCTAACAGGTACTAGATAATAATCGCTTAAAGAAAAATAGAAATCTCTCAAATCTCCATCTCTAAAATGCATCCCCACATCAATATCTTTGGAATAAGATTGGGTACAGGCTAAATTGAAAAACATCAGCAAAAATATGAACGTACTGAAAAAAACCTTTCTTCCTTCCATCTTAATTTTTTCCATGACACCCTCCTGGAATAATTTTTGAAAGTATAGAAAAACAAATTTCATACCAAGATTAAAATCCTTTTTTTATAAGAGATTTTAAAGGTTAAAGAGACTATGTTTTGAAAATTTTGCAAATAAAGTGCAAAAATTGCAAAAAATCTATTTGGCTTTTGGAACTCCTTTAATTTGCAGATCTGATTCATCATGAAAAGCTAATTATCTTTCAAAAAGTTTTTTCCAGAAAGCTTTGAATGGCTATGAAGGAGTATAGCTATTAATATTAGAGAAGTGCGATAATATATTTATGAGGCAACACAAGGTTTCGTACCTAAGTCTCTCTGATAAGGATTTTAGAGAAAAAATAGAAAAAGCCTATCATATTATTGAAGAATGCACTTTATGCCCAAGAAACTGCAAAGTTAATAGAATCAAAGGAGAAAAGGGATTTTGTAAAACCCTTGATATACCATACATTTCAAGTTGGGGTCCCCATCATGGTGAGGAGAGACCTCTTGTAGGGCAGCATGGTTCTGGAACTATATTTTTTGCTTTCTGTAACTTGGCCTGTGTCTATTGCCAGAATTGGACTATAAGCCATCTTGGTGAGGGGGATGAGATATCCTGTGAAGAATTGGCTGGTATAATGATTTATCTTCAAAATCTTGGATGTCACAACATCAACCTCGTAACACCAACTCATCAAGTCCCTCAGATTCTAAAGGCTCTTTATATTGCAAGAGAAAATGGCTTAAAAATTCCCATTGTCTATAATTGTGGAGGATATGAGTCAGTTGAGACTTTAAAAATTATTGATGGAATAATTGATATCTACATGCCAGATTTTAAATATTGGAAAGAAAAATTGGCAGAAAAATATTCTAAAGTAAAAAATTACCCTTCAGTAGCTAAAAGTGCATTAAAAGAAATGCATAGACAGGTAGGAGACTTAATTATTGAAAATGATATAGCAGTAAGAGGATTACTTGTTAGGCATCTCATTCTCCCTAATGACATATCAGGCACAGAGGGAGTGCTTGAATTTATCGCCTCAGAAATATCTCAAAATACTTATATAAACATAATGGATCAATACAGACCTTGCTGGCATGCCAATGAATACGAAGAACTGAACAGAAGAATTAGGAGAGACGAATTTGATAGGGCTGTAAAAACAGCTTTGAAATATGGACTTAAAAGAATTGATTCTATTATTTTCTCAAAGGGTTATTACCTCTGGGATTAAGTTGTTAAGATCAACTATTACTAAAGTCGCCTTTCTGTAAAGCCAACCACAAGCCTCTCCTGGATTAATTATTAGGGTATTATTAATTTTCCTGATATCAACTTCATGCATGTGCCCATATACTATTAAATCAAATTTACCAGATAGAGCTAACTCTTCTATCATCTGTGGTTCGTGCATAAGAGCTATTTTTTTGCCATCTATTTCAATCTTTCTAATTTGTTTTTGAATTATATCTCCATACATTTTTTTAAGTAAAACCCTATCTCCATCATTATTGCCAAATACTCCATAAATCTCTCCATGAAAATCTTTAAATGCTCTCCACGTAAAGGGGGAAACAAAATCTCCTCCATGAAGAATAATGTTTATCCCTCTTTCTTTAAATATTTTTATTGCCTTTCTAATATTTTCCATATGGTCGTGAGTATCAGAGATTACACCTACTAACATCCTTTTCCTCCAAATTTATAAAAATTTTATCAAAAGGTTTGCTCTGAAAAGCTCTAATTATTTTAAGCCTAAGCAATTCTAAGATAGCTAAAAAGGTCACTATTATCTCAACTTTACTGATAGAACCGTTTCTTTTGCTTTCCTCAAAAAATTCTTCAAAAATCATAGTTTTTTTCATTTTTAGAAGATTTATTATCTCTTGTATTTTATCTTCTACCTTGATAGTTTCTTTATGAAGGTATATTTTGGGTTCTGTCTTTTTAATTATCCTTTTTAAAGCTGTGAATAAATCAAAAACATTTATCTCCTGAATGAAATACTCCTCTTCCTGTGAGGTTTTCCTTACAAAAGCCTTAGACCAAACTTCATATCTCTCTTTAAAAATTTTTGAAATTTCCTTAAATTTCAAATGCTCTACAAGTTGCTCAACAAGTTCTTGCCTCGGGTCTTCCTCTTCTTCAATTTGCTCAGGTTTTGGCAGAAGCATTCTTGATTTTATATATATTAAATTAGCTGCCATTATGAGAAAATCTGAGGCGATCTCCAAATCAAGTTCTTTCATTAAATCCAAATATTCCAGATATTGTTTTGTTATGAGAGAAATGGGTATATCATAAATATCTATCTTATTCTCTCTGATAAGGTGTAACAATAAATCAAGTGGACCCTCAAATAAAGGTAAAGCGACTTGAATAGACATGCTTTATTTTAACACACCTTAAGAACTCTTTATTCCATGTTATAATCTTAAAAAATAGTCAAATAAATTCTGAGGTATAACCATGATAGAGATTCCTGAAGATGTAAAAAAAGAGATTGAAAAACTTGTCAAAGAACTAAACT
>CAZYLC010000026.1:15829-18171 GCA_964648755.1 uncultured Thermodesulfovibrio sp. | reverse complement strand
TTCTTATCCATATACACAGAAAAACATCAAGACTTACAGAAAGTTAGAGATGAAATCAAAATTCTTGAAGCTACAAGGGGTGGCTCAGGCTCTGTAATAGATGAATTCGAATATCAAATTGGAGCCTCAAGAATATATCTTGCAGAAAAAGATTTATCATGCCTTGAGTGGGTTGACATTGAAACTGAAGGTGATAGAATTAAAAAAATTAAAAAAGCTAAAAAACCTAAACCATTGCTTAAAATTCTTGCTTTTGATATGGAAGTAATAGAAGTTCAAAGAGGAACTCCTTCAATCATAATGATATCAATATTTAGTGAGGGATTAAAAAAAATAATTACTTATCAAGAAGGCAACTACGCTGTTGAGGCAATAGTTGTAAAAGATGAAAAGGCAGTTATAGATACATTCATCAAAATAATAGAAGACTACGATCCTGATATCTTAACAGGATATAATACAGATCAATATGATCTTCCTCTATTAAGAGAAAGGGCTAAACAACTTAGAGTTAATATAGGAATTCTATCAAGAGATAAGTCAGGCATAACCCTTTCAAAAAGAGCAAGATTTACAACTGCTCGTCTTATAGGAAGAATCCATATAGATATTTTTAATTTTGTTTTTAATATACTATCTCCTATTCTTCAGAGTGAACAACTCACCCTTAAAAATGTGGCTTCAGAACTCCTTGGAGACACAAAACTAGAAATGGAATATGAAGATATAATACAGGCATGGGATAAAGGTCATGAACTTGATAAGCTTGCCAGGTACTGTTTAAAAGACAGTGAGCTTGTTTACAAACTAACAGACATGCTTCTACCTGAAATTGAAGAATTAACAAAAATTACAGGTCAATCTCTATTTGATACTTCAAGGATGCCCTATAGTCAACTTGTTGAATGGTATTACATTAAAAGAGCTAAAAGAGAAAACAGAGTTATACCTAATCAGCCCAAATTTGATGAAATAAAAGCTCGCCAACAAATAACCTATGAAGGAGGCTTTGTAAAGGAACCAGAGATTGGGCTTCATAAGGGAATAGCTGTTGTTGACTTTGCATCCCTTTATCCATCAATAATTGCCACCTACAATATTTCCATAGAGACACTTAATTGTAATTGCTGTAAGGAGAAAGGATACAAAGTTCCTGGACTTCCTTACTGGTTTTGCGTTAATCAAAGGGGATTTGAATCTCTGGCAGTAGAGGAATTATTACAGGATAGACTAAAATTGAAAAGGCAACTTAAAACTCTCCATCCTGACTCACGTGAATATCTCAATCTTGATACAAAACAAAGAGCTCTAAAAACAATAATAAATGCCTCCTATGGATATTATGCCTATCCTGCGAGTAGATGGTATTCAAAGGAATGCGCAGAGGCAATAGCAGCAATAGGAAGATACTGGATAAAGAAAGTTTTAGAAAGAGCAGAAGAAAAAGGATTCCATCCAATATATGGTGATACAGATTCAGCCTTCTTGAAAGTTAATGAGAGAAAAGAGGAACTTGAAAAATTTTTATCAGAAATTAATGAAGAACTCCCAGGAATTATGAGACTTGACTTGGAAGATTATTATGTGAAGGGGCTTTTTGTACCCAAGGAAACCGGAGGTACTGCTAAAAAGAGATATGCTCTATTAGATGAGAAGGGTAAATTAAAAATAAGAGGACTTGAGATCATAAGAAGAGATTTATCTAAGTATGCAAGACAAACTCAACAGGAGATATTAAAATTATGCTTGATAGAAGAAGACATTGATGGAGCTTTTAAATATCTTGATGAAAGAATTAAAGCCCTAAGAACCGGTAACTTCAATCCTAAGGAATTAGTTGTTTATGAACAACTTTCTAAACCTATTTCTGAGTATAAATTAATATCACCTCATGTGGTAGCAGCAAAAAAATTAGCCCAAAAGGGGCTGCCAATTGGAGAGGGTAGTGTAATAGGATACGTTATTCAGGAAGGACATGGTTCTATCAGTGAGAGAGCAAATCCTGTTGAATTAGCCGACTTCTCCAAAATCGATAGAGAATACTATATTGAAAATCAAATTATACCTGTTTCAATGAGAATACTAAATGCTTTCAAGGAAAACCCCCAGCTTTTTTAAGGGTACTATAAAATTTGCAAAGGATTAATTTTTTCTGATAAAATGCAAAAAGTAAGTATGGAAAGTGATTCGTTAAGAAAGGCCTTTTTCAACAGTCCCACCTATGGCAACATTTCTCTCCAGCAAGTTTTTCAAAAAATGATTGAATTCGTTAAAGAACAACCTGATAAAAACTACAGCCTGATTGTAGGCAGTGATTCCTTCCCAGGAGAAGAAACAGTTTT
>CAZYLC010000026.1:0-15819 GCA_964648755.1 uncultured Thermodesulfovibrio sp. | reverse complement strand
TTGTAACTGCAATAATAATTCATCGTAAAGGTTCAGGAGGGAGATATTTTTACAGAAAAATTAGATATGAGAAAATGGATAATCTAAAACTAAGAATATTTACTGAAGCTTCCCTAAGTCTTGAACTTGCTGAAACTCTCAAGAAAATGCTTTCAGAAAACGGTTTCTCTCGTCTTCCTGTAGAGATTCATCTTGATATAGGTAAAAATGGTGCAACAAGAACCTTAGTGAAAGAAGTTATAAAAATGATAGTGGGTTCTGGTTATATTGCAGTTACTAAACCAGATTCTTTCGGAGCTACCAAAGTAGCAGATAGGCACACCAATTAAATAAGCCGGGAATGGGATTTGAACCCACGACCGGTCGATTACGAATCGACTGCTCTTTAATTTATATTTTATCAAACTCAATCTTAAAGTAGCGATAGGTTTCTTCATCAAAAAGGCAAAATTCAATAACTTTCAGAGTTGTATTCTCTTTTCTCAGATATTCCACTGCTGTCCCAATTAAAATTCTCGCAACCATATCCTTTGGACAACCATATATTCCAGAGCTTATTGCAGGGAATGAAATGCTTTTCAAGTTATATTCATCAGCTTTTTTGAGGGAGTTCAAAACAGCACTTTTCAACTTTTCTTCTTCTTGCCCCTCACCCCACATGGGACCAACAGCATGGATAACATGCTTGGTTTTTAAAGCACCTGCAGTGGTCACTACTGCAGAACCTGTTGGTAAATATCCTATCTTATCACTTTCCTCTTGAATAATCTGTCCACCCTTTCTAACAATTGCTCCAGCAACTCCTCCTCCGTGTTTAAGATAGTTATTTGCAGCATTAACTATAGCATCTGTATCTCTCTCTGTTATATCACCTATCATAATTCTAATCTTTCTATCAATTATGCTTTTTTCTTCCATAATCTATCTCCTAACTTCTTTTTTATCTCCAATTCCATTATTTCTATAGCCTTGTATATTTCTTCTAAGGTTGTAAACTTTCCTGTGCTTATTCTTATTGATGATGTTGCTTCTTCTTCAGTCAAGCCCATGGCAAGAAGGACATGACTGGGTTTTCTAATGCCTGCATGACAAGCTGACCCTGCTGATATGGCAACTCTGTCACCAATTTTTTCAACAAACTCATCAGCCACTACTCCTCTTATTGAAGCATTTAAAGTATTTGGAAGTCTTGGTGCTTTAGCTCCATTAATCTTTACTCCTTCTAAATTCAAAAATTTCTCAATTAAAACACTTGTGATTTTATTTAAATGACTATTTATTTCTTCGAACTCTTCCCTAATAATTTCAGATGCCTTTGCAAGAGCTGCAATATAGGGAACATTTTCAGTTCCTGGTCTTAAGCCTTTTTCATGGGATGCTCCCAGCAAAAGAGGCTTTATAATAAAATTCTTTTTAATGTATAGAGCTCCCACACCCTTAGGTCCATAGAATTTATGTCCTGCAATAGATAACATGGTAACATTTAATTCTTTCACTGAAACAGGAACTTTTCCTATGCTCTGGGCACAATCTGTATGAAAGGGAATCTCTCTTTCAAGTAAAATCTCTCCAATTTCTATAATAGGCTGAAGAACCCCTGTTTCATTATTAGAGTGCATGATTGTCACAAGTATGGTCTCTTTCCTTAATGCTTTTTTTAAATCATCGGGGTCAACTATTCCATTGGAATTTACAGGAAGAAAGGTAAGCTCATATCCCATCCTTTGAAGTTGCCTACAAGGATTAAGAACTGCTGGATGCTCTATTGATGAAGTTATTATATGACCTCCATTAAAACATAAAGCCCTTCCAAATATGGCAAGATTGTTTGACTCTGTACCCCCTGAGGTAAATATTATCTCCTCTGCATCGGCGTCAATCAGGTTTGCGACTTTTTGCCTTGCAGATTCTAACAATTCTTTTGCTTTTCTCCCTAAGATATGGGAACTTGAGGGGTTTCCATATATTTCTAAAGCTTTTATTAACTCTTCCTTTACTCGAGGTTCAATAGGTGTTGTTGCATTGTAGTCAAGATAAATCATGAATTATTATATCACTTTATGTTATTATTTCTGCATGAAAATTCAGTTTTTCGGTGCTACTAAAAATGTTACAGGTTCGTGCTTTTTATTATCCACTAACGGACAAAATATCCTTATCGATTGTGGCCTTTTTCAGGAAGACGAAAAGGAATATCTTAATTATGAACCTTTCCCTTTTAATCCCCGGAAAATAGACCTAATGATTCTGACACACGCTCATCTTGACCACTCTGCATTAATTCCTAAACTTGTAAAAGAGGGCTTTAGAGGCAAAATTATCACAACTCCAGCTACTAGAGACCTTCTTGGAATAATGCTTTTTGATGCATTAAAAGTACAGAAAAACGAACATAACAAACAATCACTTTATGATGAGGAAAATATTCAGAAAGCCTTAAAACAAATTGAAGTTTTATCTTATCAAAAGGAATTCAATTTCAATGGTATTGGAATAACCCTCTTGGATGCAGGTCATATCCTCGGCTCTGCTACTGTAGTTATAGACGCTAATGATAAGAAAACCGTTTTTTCCGGTGATTTAGGGAGAACAGGATATCCGATTCTTAGAGACCCTTCTCCGCCAGAAAAAGCAGACTATCTTATAATTGAATCAACCTATGGTAATAGGCTTCATAAAACCCTTGATGAGAGTATTAAAGAACTCTTACAGGCAATAAAAGATACTTTTCGCCAAGGCGGAAATGTAATTATACCCGCCTTTGCTGTAGGGCGAACACAGGATTTATTATATATACTAAATCGTGCTGTAAGACAGGGACTCATAGAGCCCATAAATGTTTATCTTGACAGTCCACTCGCTGAAGAAGCAACAAGAATATATCTTTCCCATCCAGAAGTTTTTGATGATGAAGCTTTGAGAGAAATGAGGAATCCCAAGAAAACTGCTTTGAAGCTTCATTTTGTAAAAACTGTTGATGAATCAAAGAAACTCAATAGCATAAAATCAATGGCTGTTATAATTGCTGGTAGCGGTATGTGTCAAGGTGGAAGAATTGCCTATCATCTATACCACAATATAAATAGACCGGAATGTAGTATTGTCTTTGTTGGGTTTCAGGCAAAGGGTACGCTTGGAAGAAGAATAGTTGATGGAGAAAAAGAAGTTCCCATTCTCGGTAAAATGATGCCTGTGGAAGCAAAAATTTATACAATCGGTGGATTTTCAGCTCATGCTGATCAGAGCGAACTTTTAAGTTGGCTTGACAATATAAACAACAAGCCAGAAGTTTTTCTTATACACGGTGAAGAAAGCGTAATCGCGAGCTTTAAGAAGAGTATCGAGGACAAATTTAGCTTAAGTTGCCATATTCCCGAAAGACTATCTATCTATGAGCTTGCCTGATTATTATCTAAAGGAAAACTTTTTCATAAAGCTTATTGAGTTCCCCTCTCTTTATAATGTTAAAACAGATGAACTTTATTGTGTTAATCAAAGGGCTTTAGAATTCTTAAAAAAAGTAGAAAGTAATACCCTTAATAGTGAAGACAAGGAAGAATTTCTAGATTTAATCAAATTTTGCCTTGAAGAAGGCATAATAACAGACAAGCCAGTAAATAGACTCCATCCAAAGATAAAACAATCTCCTCTACCTTCATTACGCTATCTAGAACTTCAGATAACAAAGAGATGCAACCTTAGATGTAAACATTGCTTTTTAGGAGAAAGGATGGATGTTGACCTGCCAATAGATAAAATAACAAAAATTCTAAAAGATTTTGAGGAACTACAAGGATTAAGACTACTAATAACAGGCGGGGAACCTCTTTTGCATCCTCAATTTTATAAAATAAACAACCTATTGCCAAAGTTAGCATTTAGAAAAATTCTCTTCACAAATGGACTAATACTAACTGAAGATTGGCTTAATAAATTAAAGGTGCAAGAAATTCAGATAAGCCTCGATGGAATTAAAGAAGGGCATGAAAGTCTACGAGGTAAAAATACCTTTGATAGGACTCTTTCTGCTATAAAAAGAGCAATAACAAAGGGTTTTGATGTATCTGTGGCAACAGTAATTCACAAAAAAAATCTGCATGAGTTTGATGAACTTGAAGAAGTCATTAAAAATCTAGGAGTAAGAGAATGGACTGTAGATGCTCTTACACTATCTGGTAATCTTAAATTTAATCAAGATTTTTGGGTTGAACCTGAGGTAGCAGGAAAAATAATGGGTAAATACGGCTTTACTAAAGAAGAACATCCTAAAGCTGAAGGCTATGGCTGTGGGACTCATCTTCTCGCTGTTCTTGCTACAGGCGAGGCTGCTTTCTGTTCCTTCTTTGAGGAAACTCCTCTTGGAAATGTTGATGAGGGACTTAAAAATTTATGGAAAAAGAAAAAATTTATATTTATTAAAGAGCTTGAATGCAGTCAAGTTAAGTGCCCCTTTATAAATGAATGTTTTGGCGGCTGCAGATACAGAGCATTAACTCTCTCAGGGAAACAAAACTCCAAAGATCTCTTTAAATGCTATCAATTTTTAAAGAAAAAATAATTTTAGTGAATTAATATTTTACATGCTATTTCTTCAATTTCTGCCATTATCTCTTTTAATCTTTCTGAATTTTCTTCTTCCACCATTATTCTTATCTTAGGTTCTGTTCCCGATGGTCTTATTATTATTCTTCCATTGATTTTTTTCTCAACAATAGAAGCCTCACGACATAATTTTTTTAAAGCTCTGGCTACTTGTTCTCTCGATAATCCCTCGGGAATTTTTATATTCTTAAGCATCTGCGGATAGCGGGGTATATTTTTTACCAATTCACTTAGATAAATTTGATTTTTCTTAATCAGATGGGCCATCTGCACCGCAGTAATTGCTCCATCGCCGGTATTTGTATAATCCATACATATTATATGACCTGATTGCTCTCCTCCCAAATTATATCCACCTTTAAGCATTGTCTCTACTACATATTTATCTCCAACCTTCGTTCTAATAAGTTTTATTCCCTTATTATTCAAGTAATTTTTTACGCCCTTATTAGTCATTATAGTAGCAACAACTGTATTTTTTTTCAGTTTTTTCTCTCTCTTTAACTCCTCTGCTAAAATAGTAAGAATTAAATCTCCATCTACAACATTGCCCTTTTCATCTATGAGAATTGTTCTATCAGCATCTCCATCATGGGCAATCCCAAGATGAGCTTTAGTTTCCAAAACTTTTTTTATTAAAGCATCAGGATACAGTGCTCCGCATTCCTTGTTAATATTCAAACCATCAGGCTTATCATTTATTGTTATAACTTCTGCTCCCAGTTCGTGAAACAGCATAGGTGTGATCTTATAGGCAGCACCATTGGCAGGGTCTATCACGACTCTTAAGCCTTCAAGATTTGCATTTTTAGGAAGAGTTGATTTTATAAATTCTATATACCTTCCCTGGGCATCTTCAATTCTATAAGCTTTGCCCAACTCTCTTGCCGTTGGTCTATTATAAGGGAAATTGGTATCCTTAATTAATTTTTCAATGTCATTCTCAAGTTCTTCTGTAAGTTTGAAACCATTATTAGAAAATATTTTAATTCCATTATCATTGAAAGGATTGTGAGAAGCAGATATTACAATTCCTGCGTCAACTCGCATACTCTTGACTAAAAAAGCTATTGCAGGAGTAGGAATCGGACCAAGGAGATAAACATCCCCACCCATTGAAGTTATTCCTGATGTTAAAGCAGACTCTATAAGATATCCTGATATTCTAGTGTCTTTGCCGATTAAAAACTTAGGTTTATGAGGGAGTTTTTCTCTCAGAAGAGCACATAAAGCCATCCCTACCTTTAAACAAACTTCAGGTGTCATAGGATAAGTGTTTATACTGCCTCTTATGCCATCGGTTCCAAAAAGTCCCATTATTTTCTCCTTACTTTGACCTTCACATAAACAATGTCTTTATCTATCCTAAAAATTTTACCTTCAGGATCTATTTTTGCTTGAACAGTAATACTTTCACTAATTCCCTCTATATCAATGGGCTCTGTTTTAATAAGACGAATTCTATCAAGCTCTTTTTGTGCACCTTCGATTTTAATTAGAGGTGGATTAACTTCTACAGCGCTAATAATAAATCCTTTTTCTGGTTTACCTGTTATTACAGGTCTAACAGGTATAGTTTTTTGCTCCTTTTTATCCACAAGCAATTTTACAGTAGAAGGGTCTATTCTAAGAATTTCAATTCCTCTTGGAAGTTTAATAGAAGATTTCGTAATAGGGATCGAATTTTCACCAAGTTTCACATTTGAAATGTCTACGACAACTCTTATGTCATTCTGCGATATTTCCTTTAGTATTCGCTCTCGAGCAGAGATGGAAACAGATATTTTTTTGGCGCTTTGCTTGAAAACCTCCATATCAGAAGGCGTATTTTTAAATTCCAATGGAATGTCTAAAGATGTCTCTGTTTGACCTTTAAAGGTAACAAAAAACCATAAAAATAATGCTAATGCTATGGAAATAATCTTAATTGTAAGATTTTCCGTGAGAATATTTTTAAAAATTTTATTCATTTCCTATCTCTCTCACTCGTAAATAAATTGGTAAGCCTTTGTCTAAGTTTTTCCATGTCAAGATTGCTCTCAAGCTGACCATCTACAGCCAAAGAGATTGATCCAGTTTCTTCTGAAATTATTACTGCTACTGCATCTGTTTCTTCTGTTATTCCAAGGGCGGCTCTGTGTCTTGTTCCATAGGTTTTACTTAAATCTGCCCCTAGTTTTATTGGTAGAAAACATCCTGCTGCGAGGGCTTTATTTCCCTTTATTATTACTGCTCCGTCATGAATTGGACTTGTAGGATGAAAAATACTCATTAAAAGTTCTTTTGTAACTTTTGCATCAAGGGGAACACCTATCTCAATATACTCTGCAAGACTTACATCCCTTTCAAACACAATAAGTGCACCTATCTTTTTATTTGCAAGAGCCTGTGAGCCTTTAACTATCTCTTCTATGGTTTTCATCTCTTCAGCTGAACTAAATCTGTGAAAAAGCGGTGTTTCACCCATCTGTGCAAGAGCCTTCCTTATCTCAGGCTGAAAAAGGATTATAAGAACAATAACAATTTGTGTCCAAAAGCTCTGGATGAGCCAATCAAGCGTATAAAGCTCAAGAAACCTGGAGAGTAAAGAAAGAGCAAGTAAAACACCTACTCCTATGAGCATTCTTGCCGCACGTGTGCCTTTTATAAGAAAAAAGATTTTGTATATAATGTAAGATACTATTATAACGTCAATCAGATCCTGCCATCTGAGTTGACTTAAAAGTCTCTCCATTCTAAGATATTGCCTCTTTGTTTATTTTAATCTTTAATTGATCCCTAATAGATTGTAAAAAGGCTTTTATGTATACATCGTCAGGAATATCGCTTACACCTTTAGAGGAAGCTATAATTTGAAGACTTTTACCTATTGTGATTTCTCTTCTGACTGAGGCTTCATATTGAGCTGGATTTAGTCTATTTAGCTTTAATATCTGAAAATATATGTCCTTTTGAAAGGCACCATTTCGCATAAATCTTGGATCATTTATAATAGCATCTTGTACTTCTTTATCAGTTGCTTCAATGTTATACTTCTTTGCGAACCAGAGCAAAACTTCCTCATTAATAAGGTCTTCAAGCACTTTTTCTTTAAGTCCTTTCTCCATCTCTTCTGCTTTATCTTTAAAAACTTCTCTATAAAATTTCCTTATCTCTTCATAATGTCTCCAGAATCTATCTGCGTAAATTTTCTGCCCATCAACTTCAGCTACATAATCAGCTTTCGGCTTATCTACCGTGCCTACTCCCCAGAAAACAAAGGTTATAATTACAATAAAAAACAAAAAATAGAAATATTTTGCATGCTTTCTTAGCGTTTTTATCACAGATGTCTCCTCCTATGCTTATTGATAATATTTACTTTAAAAGAATTTTCAGGTATAAGGCAAGCTATGATATAATAAATGTGCTTAAATTTTATTATTAGAGGTGATAAGATGCCCATATATGAGTATGTGTGCAAGAGTTGTGGAGAGAATTTTGAAGTTCTTGTCTTTGGAAATCAGAAAGTAAAATGCCCTAAATGTAAATCTGAAGAAATTACAAAAAAACTCTCTTCCTTTTCAATGAAAGGAGTTCAAAAAGGTAATTCCGGGTGTTCCTCCTGTAAAGCTTCTTCCTGTAGCAGCTGTAAGTAATTTATGAAAACCCCTTGCATAATTCCTGTCTACATTAAGTTTCATAAAAAACATTGAGGGAGAGTATGACAAACATTCTAAAGGTAAATATTGAAGAAGAGATGAAGATAAGCTACCTTGATTACGCAATGAGCGTAATCGTAGGCAGAGCTCTTCCAGATGTAAGAGATGGGCTCAAACCTGTTCAGAGGAGAATCCTCTATGCCATGTTTCGTGAAGGACTCCTTGCCGGCAAGAAATATTCAAAATGTGCTGGTGTAGTTGGAGAGGTTTTAAAAAAATATCATCCTCATGGTGATCAGGCTGTATATGATGCCTTAGTAAGGCTTGCTCAGGATTTTAACATGCGATATCCTCTTATTGATGGGCAGGGTAATTTTGGCTCAATTGATGGCGATCCTCCCGCAGCATTATTACAAGACATTGATAAAGAAACTGTACCCTTTTCACCTAACTTTGATGGGACTACTGAAGAACCTCTCGTGCTTCCAACAAGAATACCTAATCTTTTAATAAATGGTTCTTCAGGAATAGCTGTTGGAATGGCAACAAATATCCCTCCCCATAATCTAAGCGAAATAATAGATGCTCTACTGATTCTACTTAATAATCCCCAAGCTTCCATTGAAGAACTTATGAATAATGTTAAAGGACCAGACTTTCCCACAGGAGGAATAATATATGGAACGGAAGGGATTAAAGAGCTGTATCTTACTGGTAGAGGGTTAATTAAGATAAGAGCAAAGATAAAAATTGAGAGAGAAGCAAAGGGAAAAAAGGCAAAGGAATCATCTCTCTTTGAAATAGAACCAGAAGGAAAAACCTTAAAAGAAAGAATTGTAATTACCGAAGTTCCCTATCAAGTAAATAAAGCAAGGTTAATAGAAAAAATTGCTGAACTTGTCAGAGAGAAGAAAATAGAAGGGATTACTGAAATAAGAGATGAATCAAACAGAGAAGGTATTCGAGTAGTGCTTGAAATAAAAAGGGGAGAAATGCCAGAGGTTATTTTAAATAATCTTTACAAACATACCCAGATGGAAACCACCTTTGGCGGTATTATGCTATCCATAGTTGATGGGCAGCCAAGAATTTTAAATCTCAAAGAGATGCTCGAAGAATTTATTAAACATAGAAAAGATGTGGTCCTCAAAAGAACTGCTTTTGACTTGAAGAAAGCCGAACACCAGGCGCATATTCTCCTCGGACTAAAAATAGCTGTCGAGAATCTTGATGAGGTTATCTCAATAATAAGGAGTTCAAAAAATCCAGAAGAAGCAAAGACAAGGTTGATAACAAGATTTCCTCTTACTGAAATTCAAGCTCAAGCAATTCTTGACTTGAGATTGCATAGACTTACGGGCTTGGAGAGAGAAAAAATAATTCAGGATTATGAGACAATACTGAAAGAAATTGAGAGGCTAAGAGCAATTCTTGAAAGTGAAGAACTGGTAAGACAAATTGTCAGAGATGAACTTATTGAAATAAAGGAAAAATTCGGAGATGAACGAAGATCTCATATTATTTCAGAGACAAAAGAGATTAACCTTGAGGATCTTATTGCAGAAGAAGAAATGGTTATTACCTTTACACATCTGGGCTACACAAAAAGAACTGCTCTTAATGATTATAGAAGCCAGAAAAGAGGTGGTAAAGGATTAACACCTATGGAAACAGTTTCTGAAGATTATTTAGAAGCTGTTTTGGTTGGTTCAACACATGACCATATACTTTTTTTCAGTAACTTTGGACGAGTCTACTGTCTAAAAGTCCATCAGATTCCTGAGGCAGGAAGACTTTCCAAGGGCAAAGCAATAGTCAATTTATTACCACTCCAAGAGGGTGAAAAAATAACAACAGCCTTAGTTTGCAAAGATCTTGAAGAAGGTTATCTTACCATGTTTACAAAAAATGGACTTGTAAAGAAAACATCCCTTGATGAATTCAGAAACATTCGTAATAGAGGAGTTATTGCAATTGACCTTGAAGAAAATGACGAACTCATATCAGTAAGAAAAACTACAGGGCATAGTCATCTAATTATTGCAACAAATCAAGGTATGTCTATAAGATTTGAGGAAAAAGATGTTAGACCAATGGGACGTTCTGCAAAAGGTGTTATTGGTATAAGACTTTCTAAGAATGATGCCGTTGTCTCAGGGGATATAGTTTCTGAAAACTCCTATATTTTCACTATCTCTGAGAGAGGAATTGGCAAGCGAACGCCAATTAGTGAATATCCTTTACAGAAAAGAGCTGGAGTGGGCGTTATAAATATGAAAATAAACGAAAAAACTGGTTCTGTAGTAGCAGCAATGCAGGTAATGGAAGAGGAAGAAATAATACTTTGTAGTAGCAGCAAAATGATTAGGCTTAAAGTATCAAATATACCATCTCAGGGAAGAAATACTATGGGAGTAAGATTAATAGACCTATCAGCACAGGATGTTGTAGTTAGTGCAGGAAGAATCTTAGAAGGAGAAGAAGATGTCAATATATAATCTTGAGTATTTTTTTAACCCAAAGAGAATAGCAGTCATAGGAGCGGATGACAAACCAGGAACAATAGGATATACTGTTTTCAGAAACCTAATCGGTGAGGGCTATAGAGGAATTGTTTATCCTGTCAACTCAAAATATGACTCTGTTCAGGGTGTAGAAGCCTATAAGTCTCTAAGTGACATATCAAAAGAGATTGACCTCGCTATTATAGCAAAAGATTGTGAACCCAACATCATTGAAACTTTAGAGGAATGTGGACAGAAGAATGTTAAAGGAGTTGTTCTATTTTGTCCTGATTTCAGAACAAAAGTGAGAGATGCTATGCACCTTGAGGGGAAAATTGAGGAGATACATCGAAGATATGGATTCCGACTATTAGGACCTAATACACTAGGCTTTATAAGACCTGGACTAAGTCTAAATGCAAGTCTTTTCAAAAGAAAACTTAACAAGGGTAATATTGCTCTCATAGCTCAGAGTGCTACTCTCTCAGTGGCATTATTAGACAGAGCTGCTGACAAAAACATTGGCTTTAGTTATTTTATCTCTCTAGGCTCTGACATAGACATTGATTGTGCAGACCTTATAGATTTTTTTGGAGTAGATCCATCAACAAGAGCAATAGTCATCTATATGCAGTCAATAAAAAATGGCCGTAAATTCATGACCTCAGCCCGTTCTTTTGCCTTCTCTAAACCTATTGTCATAGTTAAATCAGGGAAATTTGTAGAATCCCTTGAAATTGCACTAACCCATTCGGGACTTCTTGCGGGAGAAGACAAGGTTTATGATGCAGCTTTTAAAAGAGCTGGTGCAGTAAGGGTTGATGAAACTCTTGACATGTTTTATATCACGGAAACTCTATCCAAACAAAGAAGACCCAGAGGTAAAAAATTGGCTATTATCACAAATGCAGGCGCACCTGCTATAACAGCTGTTGATAGTCTTCTCAAGCTTGGAGGAGAGTTGGCCGATTTTTCTGAAGAAATAAAAAAGGAATTAGAAGGCAATGTGCCGATTCGTTATATAAGAAACCCTCTTGACCTTGTCTCTGATGCAAATCCCTCTGATTATGAAAGGGCATTAAGAATTATATTAAAAGATAAAAATGTGGACGCCGTTCTCGTCATGCTTACACCCTCCTTAGGAGCATCTCCTGAGCAAACAGCAGAAATTGTTGCCAAAATAGCAAAAGAAAACCCCTATAAACCAGTTCTTACAAACTGGATGGGAGCTGAACTTGTTAAAGAAGCAAGGGAAATTTTAAACAATTATGGAATTCCCACTTTTGTCACTCCTGAACAGGCAGTAAGAACCTTTATGTATATGTATCGTTATGATTTTAATTTAAAACTTCTTCTTGAAACACCCCAAACAATTCTTGAAAATGTTAAGTTTGAAACTGCAAAGGCAGAGGAAATAATAGAAACTGCCATAAATGAAGGAAGGCCTATCCTAACTTTTTTTGAAGCCTCTGAAATTCTTAATGCCTATGGAATTCCGGTGATACTTACAAAAAAGGCTAATAATATTGATGAATTAAAAAAAGCAATTACCGAAATTGGGTATCCCATAGTCCTAAAGATAGATACTCAAAAGATAATACATAAATTCAAAAAGGGTGGTGTTATTCTTGATGTAAGAGACGAACTTGAAGCAGTAGAGGGTTTTAAATGGCTCAAAAAAATAGCAGAAGAACATGGTGACTCCTCTGCTTCTGTAATTATTCAACCTATGGTTATCACCTATGGGTACGAAATCGCTGTAGGAGCAAAGAAAGATCCTACCTTTGGAGCAGTAGTTTTATTTGGAACAGGAGGAAATCTCTTAGAAGCTCTTGAAGACTATTCAATTGGAATTCCTCCTTTAAATCAAACACTTGCTAGAAGGCTCATGGAAGAAACAAAAATTTACAGATATCTTTCTAAATATCCCTATTATGAAGATGTTTTAAGAAGACTCGAAGAAACAGTAGTAAGATTTTCCTATTTAATATCAGATTTCCCGCAGATAAAGGAATTTGATATAAACCCTCTATTCATAACTGACTCAGAAATTTTTGCCCTTGACTGCAGTATAATTCTTGACAAAACAGCTCAAAAGAAAAAGACTATTGTAAAAGGTGAATTTTGTCCTCCCCATTTAAGCATCTGCCCCTACCCCATTCATCTATATAGGGAAGTAGAGCTTAGAGATGGCTTAAAAGCTACTGTGAGACCCGTAAAGGCAGAGGATGAGGGATTAATAGGTGAACTTCTCTCAAGATGTTCTGAGAGAACTATAAGTCTTAGATTTTTCCAAAGAGCAATTGACTTGAGGCATGAAAATCTTTGCAAATTATGCCAGATTGACTATGATAGAAATTTAGCCTTTGTTTGTGTTATAAAAGACGGCGATAAGGAAAAAATCATAGGTGACGTAAGACTTTCCCGTGATCCTGATGGAACAGATGCCGACATGGCAATTTTAGTGGAAGATGAATATCAAGGCAAAGGAGTAGGAAAAGGATTGTGCACCTATGCAATAGAGGTAGCAAGAGATTTAGGAGTAAAGAGAATCTGGATGGATATCTTAAGAATTAATACTTATATGTTAGGGCTTGCAGAAAGATTAGGTTTTGTAAAACATCATGTAGAGGAAGATAGCGTTAAAGTTTTGCTAAATCTTGACAATAATACATGAGCGAAAGACTTCTAATAGCCGATGGGGACAGTAATCTAAGGGAAAGTTTAAGTAATTACTTACAAAAAGAAGGTTTTATTGTTGATTGTGCTTCCAACTTTCAGCAGGCTTTAAGTATTTATGCATCCTATATTCACGATATTGCAATAATTGAAATTGAATTGCAAGATGGTGACGGGATAGAGTTATCAAACAAAATTAAAGTATTAAATCCTAATTCTAAAATTATATTAACCACCTCCTATCCATCAATGAGTACTGCACTTAAGGCTATCAAAATAAAGGCAGAAGATTACTTAGTAAAACCCTTTGTTTATGATGAGATAAGAGCAAGCCTTTCTAAACTTATCAAACCATCAAAGGTTGAAGAGAAAAAGGAAAAACCTTATGATTTTAAAGAAAAAGAGGAGATTTGTTCTATAGTAGGAGAATCTGTAGAAATAAAGCTTCTCTTTGAAAAAATAAAAAAAATTGCTAACACTCCCACCAATGTACTACTTCAAGGTGAAACTGGAACAGGAAAAGAGCTCTTCGCAAGAGCAATTCATGAAGCCAGTTACAGAAAGAAAAAACCCTTTGTAGCTATAAACTGTGCCAGTCTTCCTGAAAATCTTCTTGAAAGTGAGCTTTTTGGCTTTATAAAAGGTGCTTTTACAGGGGCAAGTATGGATAAAAAGGGTTTACTTGAAATTGCTGATGGAGGAACAGTTTTTCTTGATGAAATTGGTGACTTACCTTTAAGCCTTCAGGCAAAACTTCTCAGAGTTTTAGAAGATAGAGAAATTAGACCTCTTGGAAGCGTCATTAGTAAAAAAGTCGACTTGAGATTTATTTCTGCTACCAATAAAGATTTAATTGAGGCAGTAAAGGAGGGCAGATTCAGAGAAGATCTTTTTTTCAGATTGAATGTAATTACATTAAGTATTCCACCCTTAAGAGAGAGAGGAAAGGATATCGAGATTCTTGCCCATCATTTTATGCGTAAATTCGCAATAAAAATGGAAAAAAATTTAAAAAAGATAGACCCTCAAGCAATAAGGCTCCTGTATAAACATCCTTGGCCTGGAAATATAAGAGAATTACAAAATGTAATTGAACAGGCAGTTGTTTTCTGCGAGACAGATATTATAAAACCAGAAGACCTCCCAGATTATATTAGGCATCCAGAGAAATTTTTTGAAAGGGCAAAAGAAATTCCTGTACTTTCCATAGAGGAATATACAAAAGAATTCATCGTTAAGTACCAATCCATTTACAATGAACAAGAGCTTGCCGATATGCTTGGAATTACAAGAAAGGCATTATGGGAAAAGAGAAAAAAATGGGGAATTCCTCGCTCATCTTAAACTTAAGTATAATAATTTCTTATCTCTAATTTAAATTATTTTTATTTTGATTTTTATAAAATCTTAGTTTAGAATTTTCTTTATTTTTTATATAGATTTTTATTTTTCTCAATGAGGTATTTGACTATGGATTTGAAAATTTTAGGTATAAAAGCTGAGAAAGGTAGATGGCTTTATGTATTTTTCGGTTCAATAGTAAATATATGTCTTGGTTCAATTTATGCATTTAGTATCTTTAGACCGCATCTTGAAAAGATATGGAATATAACAGCTACTCAAAGTAGTTTACCCTTCATGATATTTTTAGCAATGTTCGCTTTCGCTATGCCTTTTTCGGGAAATTTGATGCAAAAATTAGGACCGAGAAATACTATGTTCTTAGGTGGAATTTTAGTTGGCATAGGATGGATTTCTGCTTCCTTTTCACAAAATATTAATACTCTAACTTTATTATACGGAGTCATAGGTGGAACAGGAGTTGGTATAATGTATGGAGTTCCAATAGCTGCTGCAGCAAAATGGTTTCCTGACAAGACAGGATTAGCAATTGGCTTAACATTAGGTGGCTTCGGACTCTCAGCACTAATAACAGCTCCCATAATAAAAAAATTAATTGATGCCGTCGGACCCTTAGATACTTTCTTTTATTTAGGAATTGCTTTTTTGATAATACTTCTAATTCTCTCAATCCCCTACAAATTCCCTATGGAAGGATGGAAACCTAAGGATTTTATTGCCAAGACTTCTTCTGCAAATACTTCAATCACTATAGACCTTGACAGAGAGGAAATGATTAAAACTAATTCCTTCTGGGCATTATGGTTAACCTATACTATAGGGTGTTTTGCGGGGTTAATGGCTATTGGAATCTCTGCTCCAGCAGGAAAAGAAGTAGGTCTAACTGCTGAAATATCTGCTTTAGCAGTGTCTCTGTATGCCATTTTTAATTTTTTAGGCAGACCCTTTTTTGGATGGCTCACTGATAAAATAAAACCAAAAGGTGCAGCTATATTGTCATTCCTGATAATCGGCTTATCTTCTTTATTGAT
>CAZYLC010000025.1:7342-18562 GCA_964648755.1 uncultured Thermodesulfovibrio sp. | reverse complement strand
AGATCAGAACAGATCCTGCAGCAAGGGTAACAGAGCTTTTGAGGAAGGTGTTTGGTAAAAAGTAATTTAAAAAACAAGGGGATATCCCTAAGAGAATATCCCCTTACACTTCCATTAAGGCATTTATTAATCAAAGGCTTCTTTTGTTTTCCAAACTTCCCAAACTTTTCCAACAAGGTCTGGACCGGGTTTTAAAGTAGCTTTGCCTGGTTTCCATCCTGATGGGGTGGCTTCTGTACCTTTGGACTTTCTTACATGTTGAAAAGCCTGTATTTGTCTGATAGTTTCAAGTATATTTCTTCCTACAGGAGGGGTAAGAATTTCATACCCCTGAATAACCCCGTCTGGGTCTATAATAAATCTTCCTCTTGTCTCAACACCAGCGTCTTCGTCATAAACTCCGTATATTGTACCTACTTTTCCTCCAGCATCTGATAACATGGGGAAAGGAACTCCGCCTTTTACCATTTTACTTAATTCATGGTCATTCCACATTTTATGCACAAAGATGCTATCAATACTCATTGATAATACTTCAACTCCGAGCTTTTTGAATTCATTGTATTTTTCAGCAACTGCTGAAATTTCTGTAGCTCAAACAAAGGTAAAATCTCCAGGATAAAAACATAATAAAACCCATTTCCCAAGATAATCAGAGAGTTTAACATTAACGAATTTGCCCTTGTAATAGGCAGGGGCTATAAAATCTGGTGCTTTTCTACCCACCATAATCATACCTTTTACCTCCTTCTCTTTTGGTGAACCTTCCTCAGGTTCTTCTTTTGGTGGTTCTTCTCCTACAGGACCACCTGTAGGTCTTGCGCAGCCAACTTTTAATTCTTCAGGCATATAATATCTCACCTCCTTTCCTAATTTTTTAAAGTATATCAATTATAGGCAAAAGTTGCAATAGAATAATTATTAATTGATTTTGTCTATGATTGATTTTTGATTTTAAGATTCAGCTCAGTAGATATGACTCTGGTAAGACTAATGCTTGTCTTAATCTTACCAGAGTCATGGGAATAAATCCTTGATTATTTAAAGATATTTTTAGAAATATCCTTTGTATCTTTAGGGTTAGAAGAACTTAATAAAGCTTCAGCAGAATTTGTTCTCTTTAGTTCTTCATACTTTTTTAGCCATTTTTCAAATTCTTTCGGGTCTTTAGGCTTCCACATACCTAACTTTACTCCTTCAATAATCATGTCATGAACAGCCTTTTCAATAGCTTCTTGCACTGCCATTTCTAATGGTTCATTTGTAGCAATACCTGTTTCAGCTTCTAATAATCTATTTAGTCTTACAAATCTGAAGAGACCAAAGGAAATCATCTGAGATAAAACAGTTTTGGTTGTCTGAACGGTCTTTAAAATAGCCCCGTTTTTAACAGAAACAGTACTGTTAACCTGTCAATACCATATTCAGCTGAGCCTCCTAAACCGAAGTCTTTTGCTCCAATCCCACCAGTGGTTATATTTGAATCATAGCCTACTATGCCACCTTCAAAAATTACTCCTGCATATATTAATGGTTGAAGAATTTGATTTACAGCCTCTTTTAATTTTTCATCTACGTATTGCTGTCCCTTCTGCAAAATTATCTTTCTCTCTTGCAGAAGATTGCCAAGATTTTCTCTTTCCACAGGAACAAACCAACCGCTATCTTCAAGAGCTTTTAAAAGAATGGAGTAATATCCATATTAATCCTCCTGTTATAGAAATTTTTGTTCTTCTTCTAAGTATTGTTGAAATAAAGCCCTATTCACTATGAAGTTTATAACACTCTGAACTGCTTCATCTGCTTTTTCATCAACATCCTCTAACCGAGTTTTAAGCATTGAATTATAGACCATGGTATTTTCAACATATACAAATATTTGTGTTCCCCATCTTGGGTCTGTTAGTTCATCAATGGTAATACTCAATTTTTCAGTTTCTGTTGCTTCCCATAATTTCAGGAAAGCCTCGTAAAAATCTCTTCCTACTTTAGTTTTAGTTTGGTCATTTATAAATCCTTCAATTTCTTTATCTTGAGAATAAGAAAGAGAGTTGCAAAATATAATCAAAAGGGAAATGATTAATATCTTTTTTATTATCATCATTTATGAAAAGTCCTCGCTCTTTATTTCCTTTTTAAAAATTATTTTATCATCTTTTATAAGTAAAACTTTCTTATGTTACATAATTTTACTTGTAATCTTTTTAGCCTTTCTATTTGATTTCATTTTTATTACTCCATAATTTTTCTAAAAAGAGCCAGGGCAATGCCCTGGCTTTCTTTATCCCGATGCGAGGGATTTTTTGATTATTTCTGAATAATTGTTCCCATATTAGCCGTTCCAAGCTGGACTACTGAAGCGTTAGCACCGCTTGCAGTTTGGAAAATACTTGAGAAATTGCAATCACCTTTTTGGATTGAAAGAGCAGTACTATTATTTGCATTCTGTGTTATATTGCCAGTATTATATTTTCCTTCCTACCAAACCATGGCAAAGCTTTTTCCTGTTTGATCAATTAAACCATTATTTTTAGTTCCGGTCTGAACGACAACTGCCTGCTGGCAACCTGCATATCCACAGAACTGAGAAGGGGTATGAAGGCAGACGTCAAAATCTATTTTAATATTAATTCCTACACTTGCCTCATAAGGTTCTTGAACATCACAACCATCACCAAAACACCACCCATAGCTTAATGCTGGGAATACTAAAAGCGCAACTAATACAAATAAACTCTTAAACATCTTTAAACCTCCTTATTTTTTTAAAAAAACGGGGCTGTGGGTTTTTTTATCTAAAAAACAAAAAAATGATTTGTTAAAAGCTCTTCAGTTAATTCATTTAAATCAGTAAAGATAACATCGGGAGTTTCTTGAGGATTACTAACCTTAATTATTTAAATATCGTCAACATTTTCAATATGTTTACAAGGAGTTTCACACAAAAGTTTAGATTTTATTTTTATCAAAAGTTTAATCATCTTTGTTATTTTATAAAATCGTCTCTTTCTAAATAAAAGTTTAATTATTGTATCAATTATAATCAATTGCCTAATTAAAATCAACTAACTAAAGTTTTAAATCTTAAGAATGATGTGGTATATTAAACAATGGAAGAAAGGATAAAAGAACTTGGATATCTTTTGCCTGAGCCTGTAAAACCTGTAGGAGCCTATGTCCCAGCTATACAAGTTGGCAATTTACTTTTTCTAAGTGGAATTCTTCCCTTCAGAGAAGGCAAGCTTTCAAAAAAAGGTAAAGTTGGGAAAGAAATAACTCTTGAAGAAGCCTCAGAAGAGGCCATACAGATTGTTCTTAATGCTTTAGCAATTGTTAAGGCTCAGATTGGAAGTCTTGATAAAGTGAAAAGATGCGTAAAAATAACGGGATATGTTGCATCTTCAGAGAATTTTACAGACCAACCTAAGGTTCTTAATCCTGCCTCTGAACTATTGGTAAAGATTTTTGGTGATAAAGGGAAACATTGCCGAGTTGCAGTAGGTGTTTGTAGCTTACCCCTTGATGCAGCCTTAGAGATGGATTTTATTTTTGAAGTTGAGTAAACTTTTACCTTTTATCAATAACTCTTGTAATTTTCTCTCCAATCTTTTCCATTGAGCGTTTCTCAGCAAGTTTTACATTTACAGGTATTCCTAACTCTGAGGCAATTCTTTCCTTTATTACACCTATTAATTGAGTTTGTTCCCTCATCACATCGGAGAATATATCTTCTGACATTTCAAGCAATAGGGTAATCTGGTCAATACCCGCCTGTCTTTCAAGAATAATCTGATAATTGGGCTGTCTTCCTTCTATTTCATAGAGTATTGCCTCAATTTGAGAAGGGAATAATTTCATGCCTCTTATAATAATCATGTCATCGGTTCTACCCATTATTCTGTCAATCCTTCTTAAAGTTCTTCCGCAAGGGCATTCTTCGGGTATAAATCTGGTAAGGTCACCTGTTCTAAATCTCAATACAGGAAAGGCTTCTTTTGTTAATGTAGTAATAACAAGCTCTCCTGTATCTCCTTCCTTTAAAGGCTCAAGAGTTTGTGGGTCAATTATTTCAAAAAAGAAATGGTCTTCTTGAATATGAAGCCCCTTTCTTTCAAGACACTCTCCGGCAACTCCAGGTCCTATTACTTCGCTAAGTCCATAGTTGTCAGTGGCTGTAAGCTTAAGCTTTTCCTCTATTTCCTGCCTCATTCTTTCAGACCATGGTTCAGCACCAAAAAGTCCAAATTTTAGAGAGAGAGAGTTAGGATTAATATCCATTTCTATCAAGGTGTTTGCTATTAGTAGAGCATAAGAGGGTGTTGATATAAGGGCTGTGGTTTTATAGTCCTGAAGTATTTTTATCTGTTTTTTCGGATTTTCAATGGATACAGGTATAACTGAAGCACCAATTTTTTCTGCACCATAATGAAAACCAAAGGCACCTGTGAAAAGTCCATAGTTAAAGGCTATTTGAATAACATCCTCTTTTGTAATCCCACCTGAACTTAAGACTCTTGCTACAAGTTCTGTCCATATTTTCAAGTCATTTTTAGTATATCCCACAACAATTGGCATTCCTGTTGTACCAGAGGATGTATGAATTCTTACAACCTCTCTTAGAGGAACCGCAAACAGTCCATAGGGATAGTTTTCTCTTAAGTCATTTTTTGTGGTAAAGGGTATTTTACCAATATCCTCAAGGGAACTAAACCCATCAGGGTCTATACCATGCTTGTCAAACATTCTACGATAGAAGGGAACATTTCTATATACTCTGTGAATGGTTGACTGAAGTCGTTCAAGCTGGAGTTGAGTGAGTTCTTCTCTTGCCATGCATTCCTTATCTTTATCCCATATCATAAAAAACCTCCTTTAAATTCTTTCTTCTGAATCAAGGTCTCTTCCAAGGTAAGCTCTCTGAACATCCCTGTTTAATAGCAGATCCTCGGAAGTTCCCTCAAGAATTACTCTGCCTGTCTCAAGTACGTATCCTCTGTCAGCTATTTTAAGTGCGCTCTTTGCATTTTGTTCTACAAGAAGTACAGTTAAGCCATAAAGTTTTTTTAATTCTAATATATGCTGAAAAACTTCCCTTATAATATTTGGTGCCAATCCCATGCTTGGTTCATCAAGGAGAAGAAGTTTTGGTTTTGACATGAGAGCTCTTCCCACTGCAAGCATTTGCTGCTCCCCACCAGAAAGAGTTCCTGCAAGCTGTTTTTTTCTCTCTTTTAGTTTTGGAAAGAGATTGTAAACAATTTCTATCTCCCCCTGAATCTGCTTTTTTTTCCTTAGAGAGTATTGTGAGTAAGCTCCTAAAAGAAGATTTTCCTCAACTGTAAGAGTTTTAAATATGAGCCTACCCTCAGGCACCTGGGAGATACCAGTTTTTACAATTTTTTCTGGAGTTAATTTTGTTATGTCTCCACCTTCAAATAAAATACTTCCTGATGCAGGTTTTACAATTCCTGATATGGTATTAAGCAGAGTTGTTTTCCCGGCTCCATTGCTTCCTATTAGAGTGACAATTTCACCCTTTTTAATATGGAGGGATACTTTTTTTAAGGTATAAAGCTTTCCATAGTAGACGTCTAAGTTTTTTATTTTAAGCATTCCCTAATCCTCGCCAAGATAGGCTGAAATAACTTGAGGATTTTTTTGTATCATAAGAGGCTCTCCTTCAGCTATTACCTCTCCAAAATTAAGCACAGTTATCATATCACTAATTCCCATTACAAGTTCCATATCGTGCTCAACAATCAGAATAGTAATTCCTTTTTCATCCCTAATTTTCTGTATTAGATGGCTTAAATTTTTTGTTTCTCTCGTATTAAGACCTGCAGCAGGTTCATCAAGCAAAATTAACTCTGGCTCTGTAGCAAGCGCTCTTCCTATCTCAAGTAAACGTTGTTCTCCCACAGGAAGATTTTTAGCAAATTCATCTTTTCGATGAGATAGATTAATGTATTCAATAATAGAGCTGCTCTTTTCAATAATTTCCTTGTTTATCCCTTTAATCATTAATCCTGAACTTAAAAAGCCCCTTTGATTTTTTAAATACATCCCAGCAATTATATTTTCAAGAACTGTAAGGTTTCCAAAGATTTCAATGTTTTGAAAAGTTCTTGCCAATCCCATTGCTGCCCTTTTATGAGGTGGCAGTCCTTTAATCGAATTACCTTTGAAAAGGATATCACCGCTGTCCATTTTTTCAATTCCGCTAATTATGTTCATTAAAGTTGTTTTCCCAGCACCGTTTGGACCAATGAGAGCATGAATTTCACCTTTTTTTACGGAAAAATTAATGTCTTTCAACGCCCTAATGCCACCAAAACTTTTTGATATGTTCTTTATGTCAAGAATCATCTTGCTGTCAATTTTTTATAAGTTTCAACTACTAAAGGAACAATACCTTTTCTCATAAAGAGAAGAGAAAGGGTTAAAATCATTCCATAAACAAGAATATCGAATTCTTTGAATCCTCTCAGAGCTTCGGGTAGCATGGTAATAATTAATGCACCTGCTATAGCACCCCAAATGTTTGTCATTCCCCCTAAAACAACCATCATAAGCACTAATACTGAATAGAAAAGAGAAAATCCACTGGGGCTCAGAAAGGTAACATAGTGAGCATAAAGAGCACCAGCCAAAGATGCATAAACAGCACTTAAGACAAAGACTTTTATTTTAAGTTTTGTGATATTTATTCCAAGAGTTACTGCTGCAATTTCGCTATCATGAATAGCTCTTAAGGCTTTTCCTGTCATTGAGTTGATAAGATTTAATGAGAAAATCATAACTAAAATAATGCATAACCAAATAAGATAAAAATACTCAACCGTTGAGCTCAAATGGTAACCAAAAAAATTAAATGAGGGAATATCTCCAAAACCCGAAGGACCACCTGGTCCCCACTCATTGAGCATTATATAGATTATCTCACCGAAACCAAGAGTCGCTACTGCAAGATAATGTCCCTTTAATCTTAAAGATGGTATAGCCAGAATTACAGCAGTAAGGGAGGCAATTATCATTGATGCAATTATGCTAAGTACGACAGGTAGCCCAAAATTTATGCTTAATATAGCAGATACGTAAGCTCCTATTCCGTAAAAGCCTGCCTGTCCAAGTGATATTTGCCCTGCATATCCCATAAGTATTGTTAATCCTATGGCTACAAGAGCGTTAATTCCTACAAAAATCCCTATTGTAAGAACATAATTGTCTGAAGTAAGTTGGGGAAAAAGAATTATCAAAATTCCCAATATTAGAACTGCTATTGGGTTACCTTTTGTCATTTTAAAACTTTCTTAGTTTTAAAACTTCAGCTTTTCCGAATATACCTGCTGGTCTCACAAAGAGTATGAAGAGCATTATGAGCAGCGCAACTGCATCTTTGAACCCTGAATGAATATAACCTGCTGTTAAAGATTCAAGTATTCCAAGAGTAAAACCACCTGCCACAGCACCTCTGCTTCTTCCAAGTCCACCCATGATAGCTGCGCAGAATCCTTTCACTGAGAGCATTGCACCTTTGTCGTACTCCATAAGGGATATGGGAGTTATAGCTATTCCTCCAATTGCTCCAATCACGGCACTAATTATAAAGGATAGCATAACTATGCTAGAGACATTTATCCCCATTAGCCTTGCTGCTTTTACATCAAGGGAACAAGCTTTCATTGCTCTGCCAATCATGGTTTTATTAAAAAATAGATAAAGCAATATAATGCATAAAGCTGTAATTCCTATTACCCAGAGAGTTTGTTGAGTGATTATGGCTCCATAAAAGTTTATAGGTTCTCCTTCTGTAAAAGGTGCATAGGTATAAGGGTCTTTCCCAAATTTGAACATTAAAATTCCTCGTATTAGGATGGAAATGGCAATGGTCACCATAATCATGAGCAGGAGATCACCTTTTTTTAGGAGAGGCTTAATTGTAAACCTCTCCATTAGTAAACCAATAATTGCTGCAGTGAGCAGTGTTAGACTAAAGGATACAGCAAAGGGTAGATGAATCCCCTCGAGAAAAAACCACATCATTAAACCGCCTATAACAACGAACTCTCCTTGAGCGAGATTTAGTATGGATGTAGAGTTATAGATTATATTAAATCCTATGCCAACAAGAGCATAAACAGATCCTGTGGTAAGCCCAGAAAAGAGAAACTGTAATAATAAAGTCATTTTTTTATTTCAAAATTTCCCAATCGCCGTTTTTAACTATAACCATCTCAAAAGCTGTCATATCAAGTCCGCAATGGTCATTAGCTGACATATTATATATTCCACCTGTGCCAGGCCATTTTTTAATTTTTGTTTCAATGTAATCTCTAATTTTTTTCTTGTCGGGACCTACATTTTTCAATGCTTCAACCACCATCATCAATGCATCGTAGGCATGCCCACCGAAAGTCCCAGGTTCTGACTTATAGCGTGCTTCATACTCGGTTACATATTTTTTCAGAATAGATTTCTGAGGGTGTTTATCAGGAAGTTTCTCCCACATAACAAGCCTTCCAAGAGGAGCTATAACTCCCTCTGCTGCTTTTCCTGCAAGCTCCAAATTTTTCTTGCTTCCCCAACCATGACTCTGATAAAGAGGAATTCCCATTTTAAGAGCATGCCAGTTTTTTGTAACTATTACCTGACCAGGACCTACAGACCAGTTAATGACTGCCTGTGCACCGGCTGATTTGATTTTTACAAGCTGTGTGGTCATATCAGTGTCTTTCGGTCCATATCTTTCATCTGCAACTATTGAAATACCAAATTTTGGAGCCATCTCAGTAAGTGCCTTTCTTCCTGCATCACCAAATCCTGTGGTAATTGTTATGATACCCACTTTCTTGATACCTTGTTTTTTCATGTAGGTGTAAATTGCCTCAACAGCGCTTGTGTCATACTGGGCAGTTTTAAAAATCCAGTATCTCTCTTTTACAGGTTGGGTTATATTAGCACCTGCAGCAGCTGAAATAAGGGGAGTTTGAGCTTGGGTCATAATAGGAACTAAAGCCATTGACTCACCTGTAGTTGAAGGTCCGATTATTGCTAAAACTTTGTCTTTTTCAAGGAGTTTTTTGGCTGCAAGCACTGCCTGTGTTTCATCGCTTTTTGAATCTTCAATAATTACCTTAAGAGGATGTCCATTTATTCCTCCTGCTTTGTTTATCTGTTCAACGAGCATTAAAACTGTGTTTTTTTCAGGCTCTCCAAGAAAAGATGCAGGACCTGTTACTGAAAATATGGCGCCAATGTTGTAAGGCTCTTTACAGTAGGAATTAGTAGGACTAAGGAAGATCAGAGCAGTAAAAATTAAAAGAAATAAAAACAAACTACCAATTTTTCTCATGACAAACTCCTTTTATTTGTTTTTTGCTGATTTTGCCCTATTTTTTAATGTTTCTATTTCCTCTTTTGTAAGCGGTCTAAGTTGACCAGGTCTTAAGTCTCCCAATTTTATTCCATCAATGGAAATTCTTATAAGTCTTATTACATGGTGTCCAACTCTCTCAAGCATTTTGCGAATCTGACGCTTTCTTCCTTCATGAAGAGTTATTCTTATCCATGAATTTGCTTTAAGAGTTTTGACTATCTGAACACTTACAGGTACAGCAAGTTTCCCGTCAATCTTAATTCCCTTTCGCAATTTTTCTAATTTATCTCTTTCCATAATCCCTTCAACTTTAACCATGTAAGTTTTTTCTATCTGCGAGCTTGGATGCATTACATGATAGGCAAGTTCACCGTCATTGGTAAGCAATAGTAACCCTTCAGATTCAAAATCAAGTCTTCCAACGGGATATACTCTAAATTTGATTCCTCTTAAAAAATCTTTTACCGTTTGTCTTCCTTGAGGGTCTAAAAGAGAAGTGATTACTTTTTGCGGTTTGTAAAAGGCATAATAAACCTTAGGTTCAGGTTTAATGAGAAGTTTCCCATCAACCTTTATATAATCTATCTCTGGGTCTGCTTTTTGTCCTAATACTGCAAGCTGACCGTTTACAGTTACACGTCCTTCTCTAATTAACTCCTCAGCATGTCTTCTTGAGGCAATGCCGTAGTCAGAAAGTATTTTTTGAAGCCTTTCAAGCATTTTTTAATCCATAATTTCTATATATGCCCTCTGGCGCAAACTTCTTACCCAGATTTTATATTCTTTTTTAAATTTTTCATCTTCTATAAGTGTTCTCACATAGTTTTTAAGAGGTTCTGAACCTTTCTTAAAACACAAACCGTCAAGTTTGAAAATATATACACCATTTACTGTAATCATGGGTTCACTAATTTGTCCTACATTCATTTTTGAAAAAACATTTGTGAGGTCTGGAGATATTTCACTTTTTTTAAGTAAACCTATGGCTCCACCAGTTTTTGCAGAAGCATCTTCACTTAGCTGGGATGCAACTTTACTAAAAGACTCTCCCTCAATCAGTTTCTTTATTGCTGCATTTACCTTTTCTTTCATTTCATTTTGGTTTTCTCTCATTTTTATAAATATCTGACTTACATAATAACCCTCTTCATCGCAGGAAAGCTCTGGATGAGCGGAGATAAAGCTGTTTATTTCCGAGTCAGTGATAATAATTTTAGTTCTTACAAGGGAATTTACAGCTCTTCCAATGAGTATTTGCTCTTTCAGCATGTTTTTGTAATCATTTAGTGTCATACCTTCTTTTTTCAGATTTTCTTCAAATTCCTTGTCAGTCAGGTTATATTTTTTCTTTATGTCATTTATAGCAAAATCTATTTCGCTTTCAGCTACAAAGATGCCGTATCTTTCTGCTTCTTCCATCTGCAATTTTGTTTCAATAAGTCTTTCCAGAAATTCTTCCTCTCTTTTTTTGAAGTATTTGAACTTTTCATCAGGTGTTAAGTTTTTAACTTCATCTCTCGAGATAAATTCCATGTATTTATAAAGCTCGCTCCAAGTTATAACTTCTCTGTTTACAACAGCTATGACTCTATCAACAAAGAATTTATTCTCTTCAGCATGGCATATTAAAGTTATAAATAGGATGGCAAAAATAGAAATGAGGAAATTAATTGATCTATTCATACATTCGACTCCTTTAACATATTCTTGGCAATTGTTCTCCTGGTAGCATATCTACTATTCTTGTTCCTCCAATTAATGTTTTGAGTAAAACTTTTCCTCCCTCTCCTGTAACTTCTCCAATTATAGCAGATTCTTTTCCAAAAGGGTGCAATTTCATTAAT
>CAZYLC010000025.1:0-7332 GCA_964648755.1 uncultured Thermodesulfovibrio sp. | reverse complement strand
TTTTATCTGCTACCTCTGCTTTAACTATGGCAATGAAAATTCCCTCGTTTGCTACATAAAGAGGATCAAGCCCAAGAAGGTCACAGGCACCTTTTACTGTGTCATGAAGAGGGATAGCCTTTTCATAAATTAGTATATTTTTTTTACTCTCTAAGGCAAGCTCCTTAAGAGTTGTAGCTATTCCACCGCGAGTGGGGTCTCTCATTACTTTGACATAGGGAAAGAACTGTTCTAGTATCTCTGCGATTAGGCCATTTAATGCTCTTGTGTCACTTAAAACAGGTGGGTCAAAAACAAAATCGTTTCTCTCACTCATAACAGCAATTCCATGATTTCCAATAGATCCACTGATTATAACTTTATCGCCAACTTCTATTTTCTGAGGGGAAAGGTCAATTCCGTCAGGTACTACTCCTATTCCGGAAGTATTTATAAAAATTCCATCTCCTTTACCTTTTTCTACAACCTTTGTATCTCCAGCAACTATTTTTACTCCAGCTTTTTTGGCTGACGAGGATATACTGCCTAAAACTCTTTCAAAGTCAGCTAAGGGGAAACCCTCTTCAAGAATAAAGCCAACAGTAAGATAAAGAGGGATAGCTCCCACTACAGCCAGGTCATTTACAGTTCCATTTATAGCAAGGTCACCTATGTCTCCACCAGGGAAAAATATGGGTGAAACAGTATAAGAATCAGTTGTTATTGCTACTTTCCCAGAATGGTTAAGGGATACTATTGCCGAGTCCATCAAAGAGGGGAGTTCAAAAATTGGTGCTATGTATTTTTTTATTAGTTCATGCATTAGTTTGCCGCCGCTTCCATGTCCAAGAAGTATTCTATCCAAAACCTTCACCTCCCATTTGTATGAAAATTAATTATATATGATTTGCTTAATCAATTTTTTCCCTAACTAAAAATTCCTCAGCTTCACTTTCAATAATTGGACCTACTGCTGTAATTCTATAATAAACAGGAGTCTTTATGTTATTAGAGTTATAGGTAGTATCTAAGAACAGAGGAATCATTGATTCACCAATAGCCCTAAATTCTTTATCTTCTGTGCTTTTCCTGTAAATCTTGTATCCATTGCACCATTTTTCAGGGACTTCTTTCCATGAAATATAAACGCCCTCTTCAGTGGCTGACCAGAATACCTCCTGAGGTTTTGAAGGAATAAAGGAGATAGCAGGAACTACTATCTGCGTATCTTTTCCTTCTATATAGGTATTATCAAGCAAGATATAGGTGGTTATTAGATAGAGTATTTCAGATTTAGAAGGAGTTGTAAAGGCAGTTATAGTGGAATAAATAAGCTCATCTAAAAAAAAGTTTTTATCTGTTGAGCCTATTTTCACTCTTTCGCCCTTTTGATTTATTCGGTAAATGTTGTAGTAGTTTGATGAATCAATTAACTTCCATGAAAGCATCACTCCTTGAGGAGTTACTTGATATCGGAGATTTTCAACTTCAGGCAATTTTACAGGAGTGATAACTGCTTCAGTGGGTTTGCTATAAATACCCTTTGGACGAATGGCAAAAATACTATATTTATAAGTCTCTCCAAAGATAAAATTTTTATCTTCTAAAGACGTTGTATTTTTATCATAATATCCTATAGTTTTTTTATCACCTTTATTTTCTCTTTCAATTAGAAAACTTTCTATTTTTGCTTTTGCCTTTTCGGGATAGCTCCAGGAGATAAAAATTTTATCATAGGTTGCTGATAAATTTAATTTCTCTACAGGTTCAGGCTGAAGGTAATCTTCAAGAGTAGGTTCCATTTTCCTACCACAGGCAGAGAAGAGAAATAATAAAAGAAAAACAGTTAAGAAAGTAAATGCTGGTGTGAGCGAATTTAGATATCTTTGGGTAACAGTTCTTAAGGAAGTGTAGCGTAAAACAGTTGCAATTGTTTGAACCCCAAAGGGTTGAGTTTTGCAACTGTAGCGAAAGGAGTTTAGAACTGTCCAAAGATATCTCATAAGCGAAAACCAGTAATACATGCTTTTTTCATCCCTTCAAACTTTTCCTCAAAATCTTTATCTGCTCCATCACACTCTTCTTTGAAGTGCTTCCATAGGAAATCTTTGCCTCAATTGAACCCTCTGGTGTTAGTATACCATATACATCTTCATCAATTTTGTCGGAGAATTTTCTCAATTCTTTTATGCTTAACTCTTTTAGAGACTTGCCTTGTTCAAGGCAGTAAAGCACAATTTTGCCTGTTATCTCATGGGCAATTCTGAAGGCAATTCCTTTTCTCACAAGATACTCAGCAAGGTCTGTAGCGGTGATATGTCCACCTTGGCAGGCCTCTTTCATTCTCTCTTTGTGGAATTTTATCTCTGGAAGCATTTCGGTAATTACTCTAAGGCTTATGCTTACTGTGTCAATTGTATCAAAAAGGGGCTCTTTGTCTTCCTGCATATCTCTGTTATATGTAAGCGGGAGCCCTTTCATTGTTGTTAATAGGGAAATCAAATTACCATAGACTCTGCCTGTTTTACCTCTAATTAACTCTGCAGGGTCAGGATTTTTTTTCTGGGGCATCATGCTTGAACCAGTGGAGAATCTGTCTGGAAGTTCAATAAATCTGAATTCATCTGTAGCCCAGAGTATTATCTCTTCAGATAGCCTACTTAGATGCAGCATGAGCATAGCACCTGAGTAAAGGACATCGCAAACAAAATCTCTGTCAGAGACAGCATCCATGCTGTTTGGAATCGGCTCTTCAAAGCCTAATTCTTTTGCTGTAAAATTTCTGTCTATTGGTAGACTACTTCCTGATAGAGCACCAGCACCAAGGGGGCTTTGATTTATCCTTTTTAACGCTTCTTTTAGCCTTTGTCGGTCTCTTTCAAACATCCATGCATAAGTAAGAAGATGATGACTTACGAGTATAGGTTGGGCTTTCTGTAAATGGGTATAGCCTGGCATAATTGTGTCAGTATTTTTTTCAGCAAGAGTAACAAGAGTTTTTTCAAGTCCTGCTGTTAATTCTATTAATTCATTTACTCTTTTTCTCAGATAAAGTCTTAAGTCTGTTGCAACCTGATCATTTCTTGAACGAGCAGTATGTAGTTTAGCTCCTGCAGAGCCTGCTTTTTCAATCAAGGCTTTTTCAATATTCATATGTATGTCTTCAAGCTCTTCTCTGAATTGAAACTTTCCCTCTTTAATTTCCTTTTCAATTTCAGAAAGTCCTTTTAAAATCTGATGTAGCTCCTCTTCATTGATAATGCCCTGTTTGCAGAGCATCTTTGCATGGGCTCTGCTACCCTCAATATCTTCCTGCCAGAGTCTTCTGTCAAAGGATATTGACTGGGAAAACTCCTCCAGTGTCTTTGCAGTCCCTTCCTTAAACCTTCCACCCCAAGGTTTTTTCATCTCTCTTTACTTCCTCATTTTTTGTCATTCCGAACAAAGCAAGGCAGTATGAGGAATCTCCTCCTTTTCTCTGAGAATATAAACCAGAGATTCCTGATAGTCTTTTAGACACCATCGGAATAACTCGTTGTCAGAGGATTTATTTGAAGCAATATGAAGCATCTCTTTATTTTATTCCTCTGCCTTTGCCTGACGCTCTTTTTGTCTCTGCTCAATTATCTTCTGAGCAATATGAGAGGGCACTTCTTCATAATGGGAAAACTCCATTGAATAAATTCCTCTTCCTGAGGTCATACTGTGAAGTTGGTTTGCATAAGTAAGCATTTCTGCCATTGGCACAAGAGCTGTTATTTTCTGATTTCCTCCTGCCTGTGGGTCAACGCCCTGAACCTTGCCTCTACGGGAATTTAAATCACCGATAATTGTGCCTAATGTTTCATCGGGCACTATTATTTCAGCTTTCATGATTGGTTCAAGCAATACGGGTTTTGCATCCATAAAGGCTTTTTTAAGAGCAAAGGAACCAGCTATTTTGAAAGCCATTTCTGAAGAATCCACTGGATGATAGGAACCGTCGTAGAGCGTTACTTTAATATCAATGATTGGATAGTAGGCTAAAATTCCCTCTTTCATTGTATCAATAATTCCCTTCTCAACCGCTGGACGATACTGTTGAGGAATAACACCACCCACTATTTTATCAACAAATTCATAACCGCCACCTCTTGGAAGAGGTTCTATTTGAATCCAGCAGTCACCATACTGACCTCTTCCTCCAGACTGTTTTTTGTACTTACCCTGTGCACTTGCAGCAGCTCTTATTGTCTCTCTATAGGGAACTTTTGGTGCCATAAGGTTAACTTCTACTCCAAACTTTCTTTTAAGCTTCTCAAGGGCAACTTCTATATGAACTTGTCCCATTCCACTTAAAATCATATCCTTTGATTCTTCATCCCTTGTAAATTTAAGAGTTGGGTCTTCTTCAAGGAGCTTGTGAAGTCCTGCGCTTACCTTTTCTTCGTCACCTCTTGTTTTTGGTGCAATAGCATAGGATATGATAGGTTCTGAGAATTTAACCTCTGGGAGTTGAATTGGATTGTTTTCATCACAAAGAGTGTGACCTGTAAGAGTGTCTTTAAGTTTAACTGTTGCAACAATCTCACCGGGTCCTGCTTTCTGACAGGGTGTTTGAGCTTTCCCAAGAATGTAATAAATCTGACCAATTCTTTCCTTTGTACCTGCATTTGGATTAAGCACTGTAGAGTCAGCTTTGAGCACACCGGAGAAAACTCTAATATAGGAAATTTTTCCCGCAAAGGGATCAATGGTAGTTTTGAAAACATAGGCAGCGAGAGGTTCTCCCTCATTGGGTTGTCTTTTAACTTCACTTCCAAGAAGTGCTGAACCTGCTAATACAGGGATGAATCTCCTTGCTAAAGAGGCATCGTGTAATCCCTTTCTTAACTCTTCCTCAGTTAATTCCCCACCCTCAAGGTATTTTTCAAGAAGGTTGTCATCAAGCTCAGCAATTTTTTCTACGAATTTCTTCTTATATTCTTCAACTTTGCCCATTAGCTCAGAGGGAATATCTATTTCATTGACCGATTTGCCATCTTGAATATAGCCTTTTAAGGAGATTAAATCTACAATACCCTTAAGTTCTGGACCTTCACCAATAGGTAAAGTTAGAGGAATTGCTTCCTGTCCAAAAACTTTTTCAATTTCAGCAATTGCTCTATCAAAGGATGCATTTTCTTTGTCAAGCTTGTTTACGAAAACTACTCTTGGAAGATCATAGTCATCGCAATATTTCCAGATTCTCTCAGTTTCAGCTTTGACTCCGGAAATGGCACTTACGATTACTATGGCTCCATCTGAAACTCTCAATGCATTTTTTGTATCTTCAAGAAAATTAACGAAACCGGGTGTATCTATAATATTAATTCTGTAATCCTTGTAATCACAGTAAGCAACTTTGCAGCTTAGTGTCATGTTTCTTGCAATCTCCTCAGGCTCGTAGTCAATTATCTTACCCGTGGTCTCTCCTGTGGTTACTCTGTCAATCTGCCCTGTTTTAAAGAGTATTTGTTCTGCAAGCTTTGTATTGCCCGCACCTGCATGGGCTACGATTGCAACATTCCTAATATTAATGATGTCTCTACTCATAAGAACCCCCTCCTAATTGTTCAAGTTTTATTCAAAAACTCTCTTGTAAATATGGTTAATGTTTCTTGTGTAATAGTTTAGCTCAAAAATACTCTTTATTTCATCATCCTTAAAATATTTTTTGATTGTCTTATCCTTAAGCAATAACTCCATAAAAGGTTTGCCTTCTTTCCAGCTCTTCATGGCATTTGATTGAACAATCTTGTACGCTTGTTCACGGGTAAGACCTTTTTCAACAAGGGCAAGTAGTACGCGTTGGGAGTTATAAAGACCGTAACTAAGCTCAATGTTTTTGAGCATTTTTTCCGGGTAAACTCTCAAATCCTTTATAATTCCATAAAGTCTATTAAGCATATAATCTACAAGAATGCAGTTATCAGGGATTATTACCCGTTCCACGGATGAATGGGATATGTCTCTGTCATGCCAGAGGGCGATATTTTCGTATGATGCAAAGGCATTACTGCGAACTAATCTTGCAAGACCGCTTAAATTCTCACATCCTACGGGGTTTCTTTTATGCGGCATTGCAGAGGAGCCTTTTTGTCCCTCTGTAAAAGGTTCTTCTGCCTCTAAAACCTCTGTTCTTTGTAAATGTCTGATCTCAACGGCAATCTTTTCAACCATTGCAGCAATAAGGGCAAGCACACTTAAAAACTCAGCATGTCTGTCTCTTTGCACTACCTGAGTTGCAACTGGCTCAGGTTTAAGTCTGAGCCTTTTAAGAGCAATCTCCTCAATTTCTGGAGGCATATTTGAGAATGTTCCCACTGCACCTGATATTTTACCTATCGAGATTCTATCCATTGCTGAGGTTAATCTATCTATGTTTCTTTTTGCCTCCTCATACCATAAGGCAAATCTTAAGCCAAAAGAGGTTGGTTCAGCATGTACACCGTGGCTACGTCCCATACAAATTGTATCTTTATGTTGAAATGCCTTATCCCTAAAAAGTTCTTTTAAATTTTTTAAATCATCCATAATGAGCTGAGCTGCCTCCCTTATCTGTAAAGCCAAAGCTGTGTCAACTACATCAGAAGAAGTAAGCCCCATGTGAATATATCGGGATACAGGTCCTACTTTTTCTGCAACAGCAGTTAAGAAGGCTATTACATCATGTTTCACTGTATCTTCAATTTCATCAATTCTTTTAATGTCAAAATCAGCTTTTTCTTTTATTTTTCTTAAAGCATCCATAGGTATCTTCCCAAGCTCTGCCCATGCTTCACAAACGGCAATCTCCACTTCAAGCCATTTTCTGAATTTGTTTTCCATACTCCATATGTTTCCCATTTCAGCTCTTGTGTATCTTGTTATCATGTTACCTCCTCCCAAATTATTCTTTCAGGTTTTATTATTACTCCATTGCCAAAGCCTATTCCCAGTATTTTTCCAGTCTTGTCTTTTACTTTTACCCATCCTGCTGGAACAATGCCTGATGGTATTTTTATCGGGTTACCATTTTGGAAACGACGAATTAAAGTATCCTGAAGAGTCAGCGACGGTAGGAAGTAAAGGGCTTTATCTACAGATAGGATGCTACGATGAGATTGAATACTATCTGGTGATAGGCTTTTTAAATCTTCTAAATCAAAAGCTTCTTCAATTTTAAATTGTCCAACTCTCGTTCTTGTCAACTCTACTATATGCGCTCCCATCCCAAGTTTTTGTCCAATATCATTACAGAGAGACCTCACATAAGTTCCTTTACTGCATACTACTCTGAAGGTTACAAAGGGTGGTTCAAAGCTTTCAATATCTATTGAATAAATAACAACT
>CAZYLC010000024.1:8233-19115 GCA_964648755.1 uncultured Thermodesulfovibrio sp. | reverse complement strand
TCAAGGTTACAGAAATTGAGGGGGAGAAAACTACTGTTTATGAACTCAGAGTTGCTCCAAGCGATCTTGGTAAGGTTATCGGAAAGCAAGGCAAAACTGCTAGGGCTATGAGGACAATCTTAGGTGCTGCTGGAACTAAAGTTGGCAAAAGATGCGTCCTTGAAATCTTAGAATAGTCCATTCAAAAGAATTAAATAGGGGGCGTGAACTTCACGCCCTTTTCTTTTGATTAAATTTATATATGAAATTTGAAATTTTAACAATATTCCCTGAAGTAATTGAATGTTATATTAAACATGGTGTTATTGGCAAAGCCTTAGAAAAGGGGATTGCAGAGGTGAAGATATATAATTTAAGAGATTATACACAGGATAAGCATAAAAAAGTAGATGACTATCCCTATGGTGGTGGCGCTGGAATGGTTATGCAGATAGAACCTTTTTATAATGCTTTAAAACACTTAAAAAAAGATAGGAAGCCAAGAAAAGTAATACTACTCTCTCCTCAAGGACTAAGATTTACACAGAAAGTTGCTAAGGAGTTTTTAGAGGAAGGTAAAGGAATTGTTTTAATATGCGGCAGATACGAAGGAATTGATGAGAGGATTAAAAAGCTTATTGACGAAGAAATCTCAATAGGTGACTACGTTTTAAGTGGAGGAGAACTACCAGCTTTGGTTATAATAGATAGTATTGTGAGATTACTTCCCGGAGCATTAGGAGATGATTTATCAGCAAAAGAGGATTCTTTTATGAAAGGCCTTTTAGATTATCCGCATTATACAAGGCCTGATGAATTTAAAAGAATGAGAGTGCCTGAAGTTCTCTTAAGTGGCGATCATAAAAAGATAGCCCTTTGGAGAAAAAAAGAAGCCTTGAGAAATACGCTCAAGAGTAGACCGGATTTATTAAAAAATTTATCAATAGAGGAGATGAAAATTCTCAAAGAGCTTTGCTCTGAAATAAATAAAAAAATTCTGGAGGGATTCCATGAACCAGTTAATCATTAGAGCTATAGAGGAAAGATTCAAAAAGAGTGATATCCCTGATTTCAAGCCAGGTGACAGTGTAAAGGTTCATGTAAAAGTAAAAGAAGGTGACAAAGAGAGAATTCAGGTTTTTGAAGGCCTTGTGATTGCCCGGAGAGGTGGTGGATTAAAGGAAACCTTTACAGTAAGAAAAATTTCTTTTGGAGTTGGCGTGGAGCGTGTATTTCCTCTTCATAGCCCTATAATTGACAAGATTGAAGTGGTAAGAAGAGGAGATGTGAGAAGGGCAAAACTTTACTACCTCAGAACAAAGAAGGGTAAAGAGGCAAAGGTTAAAGAAAAGACAGATTATCAGAAGGCATGAGCCTCTTTGCCTTCGATGAATCTTTTATCGTCCAAGGATACAGAAGCATTGCTGGAATAGATGAGGCTGGAAGGGGCTGCCTCGCAGGACCTGTTGTCGCAGCCTGTGTGAGCTTCAGAGATAAAGTTTTAATTGATGGCATCAGGGATTCAAAAGAATTAACCGCTAAGCAAAGAGAAAAACTTTTTGATGAAATAATTAGTAATGCTTTTGTAGGAATTGGCATTATTGATGTACCACTCATTGACAGAATAAACATACTTGAGGCAACTCGCCTTGCAATGAGGAATGCCTATGAAAATCTTGGCAAAGAAGTAGAACTTTTAATTATAGATGCTCTTTCTTTACCAGAGTTAAAGGTTTCGCAAAGAGCGATAATTAAAGGAGATAAAAAGAGTGCCTCAATTGCCTCTGCAAGCATTGTAGCAAAGGTAACAAGAGACAAAATCATGAAGCAATATCATGAGACTTATCCACATTATGGCTTTCAAACACACAAAGGATATGCAACAAAAGAGCATCTCTTTGCTTTGAAAAAATTCGGTCCTTGCCCAATTCACAGAAAAAGCTTTTCACCTGTAAGAGAGTTAATGTTATTCTAATACATGAAACGCCTTCACATTGAAGTTAAGGGAGTTGTTCAGGGAGTAGGTTTCAGGCCCTTTGTTTATAATCTTGCAAAACGCCTTAATCTAAAAGGCTTTGTTACCAATACCTCAAAGGGTGTGATAATTGAAATAGAGGGTGAGAGAGTTGAAGAGTTTATGAGTGAACTTAAAAACAGTCCCCCTCCACTTGCCAAGATTTACTCTATTGAAAAATCAGAACTTCCATCAAATAACTATAAAATTTTTGAAATTATTGAAAGCATTGATGAGGCAGGATTTACACATGTGTCAGAGGATGTATCAACATGTGAGGATTGTTTGAGAGAGCTTTTTACGCCTACTGACAGGAGATATCTTTATCCATTCATAAACTGCACAAACTGTGGTCCAAGATATACAATCACCATGAAAGTTCCCTATGACAGACCAAATACAACAATGGCAGTGTTTAAAATGTGTCCAGAATGTTTAAGTGAGTATAAAGACCCAAGCAACAGAAGATTCCATGCCCAGCCCAATGCATGCCCCGTTTGTGGTCCTCAGGTAAGGCTTTTTGTAAATGAAGGGAGTGCTTTAAATGAAATTGAAAATCCAATTCCAGAAGCCATTAGACTCATAAAAGAAGGCAAGATTCTGGCAATAAGGGGGCTTGGAGGATTTAATCTATGCTGTGATGCAAAAAATGAAGAGGCAGTTGAAGAATTGCGAAAGAGAAAAAAAAGAAGCAATAAACCTTTTGCACTTATGTCTCCTACTGTTGAGGCTATTGAAAAATTCTGCTTAGTAAGTGATGAAGAAAGAAAAATTCTTATTTCTCCCATGCGTCCTATAGTACTTTTAAGAAAAAAGCCTCAGTGTAATCTTCCAGAAGCACTTGCACCGAAGAATGCCTATCTTGGCTTTATGTTGCCGTACACACCACTTCATTATTTGTTGTTTTATTACCCAGAGGATGAGATTCTTCGCAAACCCTTCGCCTTCGGCTCAGGGGTACGCTTCGCTTCGGCTCAGAATGACAGCTTGACTCACCTTCGGCCTCACTTTGAAGCCCTTGTGATAACCAGTGGAAATATCTCTGAAGAGCCAATCATTACAAAAAATGAAGAAGCCTTTGAAAAACTTGCAAATGTGGCAGATGCTTTTCTGATTCATAATAGGGAGATTTTCATGAGAGTAGATGATTCAGTAGTAAAGGAGATTCCAGGAAACGTTTATTTCATAAGAAGAGCGAGAGGTTTTGTGCCAAAGGCAATACCCTTGAAAGAGGAGTTACCCGAAGTTTTAGGCGCCGGAGCTGATCTAAAAAACACCTTCACCCTAATAAAGTCAGACTATGCCATAATGAGTCAGCATATTGGAGATATGGAAAACCTTGAAACAATAGAGTTTTATGAGGAGGTTCTAAATAATCTTAAATCCGTTTATCGTACAGAGCCATCTGCTGTAGGACATGATCTTCATCCCATGTACTTTTCAACAGCTTGGGCAAAGGAGTATGCTGAAAAAAAGGGCATACCTGTTTTTGCCCTTCAGCATCATTACTGCCATATTGCCTCTTTAATGGCAGAATACGGATTGGATGAGCTTTTTGGCATTGCCTTTGATGGAACAGGATATGGAACAGACGGCACAATCTGGGGAAGCGAGTTTCTATTTTGCAATGTAACGGGTTTTCAGAGACTTGCTCATCTAAGATCTATCAGGCTACCAGGAGGAGAGAATGCTATAAAAGAATGTTCAAGAATTGCCCTTGCATTGATTGACGATGTTTTTGGTGAGGATATGGATTTAATAAATAGACTGCCTCTTTACATGGTAGTTTCAGAAGAAAAAATTAGGCAGATACTTAAAATAAAAAGGTTGTCTCAATTTAGCCACCTTTCATCAGGTATGGGAAGGATTTTTGATGGTATCTCTTCACTTATTGGAGTATGCCATTTAAACACCCATGAAGCAGAAGCAGCAATAGCCCTTGAGAGTTTGATAGAGCAGGGCATGGAGTTTTCAGAGAAAGAGAGTTACCCTTTTGACTTAAACTTTAATTCAGATATCATAATAATTGATTGGGCAAATATGATAAAAGCAGTTTTAGATGAATTTTTAAATGGAAAGGTATTATCCCATATTTCTTGGAAATTTCATAATACAATAATAAAAGTCATCCTTGAACTCACAAAGCATTTTAAAGCAAAATTTGGCTTTGACACACTTGGTTTAAGTGGTGGAGTCTTCCAAAATGCTTATTTAGTTAAGGAAACCATAAAAGCTTTAAGAAAACTTGGCATAAAACCTCTTTATCACGTAAATGTTCCCAGCAACGATGCCTGTATATCCTTAGGACAGGCTTATATTGTGAGTAAGCGACTTAAAATCTAAGGCATTTCATTAACTCTCTCAGGATTATTTATGAACCAAGTCATAAAACATAGTTCGATTGAGCGATAACCTGTGTTTTTTGCAAGTTTTTCTACTTTTTCTATAAATTCCATATTATCATATACGGGCTTTTCTCCAGCCTTTATGAGAATTCCATTTATAACTTTTTTTACAATTTTATCGGGCATGACTGTTTCAATACCACCCATCATTCTTAAATACTGATAGGTGATTAGTCCAACACCCTTGATTTTTCCGATGGGGTCTGTTGCCCATTCTTTAAGAGAAGAGCTTTTTGCCCATGCTCTTAAAGCTTCTCTGTCATCCTTTGAGATAGTTGAAAGATAGTTTGAAATTTCCTTAACAATTTCCCAGGACCTTTTATTTTTCCATATATGAAAGGCTTCTTCACAGTTAAACTTGGCTAAAGCCTCTAAAGAAGTAATCTTTTTAGTTGTTACAAATTCTTTTTCAAAGGCTTTGATTTTTGGAATTACCACTTGAAAATAATTGATTCCTACAGAGGTGATAGCTGCATCGAGCAACATTAAAGATACATTACCCTGCCATCTTTGTGAATTAAGACACCTCTCACAAATCTTCTTGATATTTTTTATATTTGCAAAAAGTGAATCTATCTCATTAGTAAGTAACATTAATAAAATTATAACCTTAATCTTTAATTAAAGGATATTGAACTTTTGATTTTCAATGGTTTTATGTTAATATTTTGTAAGCCTTTTGAGGAGGTAAAAAGATGATTGTTCAGTTTAGTATAGTTCCCTTAGGTGTCGGTGTTAGCGTTAGCGACTATATTGCCAAGGTAATAAAGATAGTTGATGAAAGCGGGCTACCATACAAATTTCATGCAATGGGTACTATAGTTGAGGGAGAGTGGGATGAAATTATGAGTCTCGTAAAGAAGTGCAGAGATATTATTATGAATGAAACAGAAAGAGTTATAATTGATATAAAAATTGATGATAGGAAAGGGTACACAGGAAGAATTGAGGGGAAGGTTATTTCTGTAGAGAAAAAAATTGGCAAAGAAGTAAAAAAATGATTACACCAAAAAAGATAATTGTAGGAATAGATTTTAAAAAATTAACAAACACTGTAATTTCCTATTCTCTTTGGATTTCAAACCTTCTGAATTGTAGGGATTTATCCCTCTTTCACATACTTGAGTATAATTTAACTCCACCGTCTTATTTAATGCCATACATAAGTAAAGAAAAAGAAAAAATCGAAAAAAAGTTATCTCTATTAGCAGAGACAGTAAGAAATTACAATTTAAATGTAGAAACTAAACTGATTTTCGGAAGACTGATAGAGAGTATAAATGAAATATCGAAAGACAATGTATTAATGGTTTTAGGTTTGAAAAGTTATGTTACAAGACCTTCTACATCTGAAAGAATTCTAAGAGGAGTGAAAATTCCCATTTTAATTGTACAGGCAGAGGATTTTGCAGAAATTTCACCAGAAACAATTAATGTATCCAAAATACTTTGTCCCATAGATTTTTCTTCAAATTCCTTAAGAGCTTTAGAAGTTGCAAAGGAATTTTCAAAGAAATTAGAAGCAAAATTATCAATAGTCTATGTAGTTCCAGAAAATAAAGTTAAGGGAATTATTGAGGAACCCGAAGGAATAAGTAAATATCTTGAATATCTTAAGGAAGATGCTCAACATAAAATGGAAAAAATTGCTACTGGATTTGATTATGAAATTCTGGCAGGTATTCCTTCAGATGAAATTTTAAAAAAAGCTAAGGAAGTGGATTTAATTATAATAGGTTCAAAAGGTAGGTCCTATGCAGAAGCTATTTTTGTTGGAAGCGTAGCTGAGGCAGTTATAAAGAATTCTAAAAAAAGTATTCTTCTTATTCCATGATAGAAATTATGAACTGATTTTAAAGGCTAATAAGCTAAAGTTTGGTCAAAAGGTTAAAATTCATGAAAAAGTATAGAGTTGCTATAATTACAGTTTCAGATAAAGGGTCAAAAGGTGAAAGAGAAGATAAAAGTGGTAAAGTTATCGAAGAATTATTAAAATCAATGGCTGAAATTGTTTATTATTCCATTATTCCCGATGAAAAGGAATCTATTAAAAAAGAATTGATGACTAATGTGGATAAGGTTGATTTAATCTTAACAAATGGTGGCACGGGTTTACATCCCAGAGATGTAACTCCCGATGCGACCCTTGAGGTAATAGATAAAGAAGTTCCCGGGATTGCAGAAGTAATGAGGATGGAAGGTTTTAAGAAAACTAAACAAGCAATACTATCACGGGCAGTGGCAGGTATAAAAGGAAAAACCCTTATAGTAAATCTTCCGGGAAGTCCCAAAGCAGTAAAAGAATCTCTTGAAGTTATATTAGAATCTTTACCTCACGCAATAGATAAGATTAAAGGCGATCCTACAGAGTGTGGGAGATGAATGAAATAGGTTTAACTACAGCTTTTGTTGGTGGTATTTTAAGTTTTTTTTCACCTTGCATACTGCCTTTACTTCCTGTTTATATTTCCCTTTTTACGGGCCTTTCTTCCACTGAAATATCTAAAGGAAGCTCAAGACTTCGCATTTTATTTCATACTTTAATGTTTGTTTTCGGCTTTTCAAGTGTTTATTTAGCAATGGGAGCTGGAAGCTCAATTATAGGAAGTATTTTCCTTGATTATCAGGATATTTGGAGAATTATAGGTGGAGTTATATTGATTTTATTTGGCATCCTTTTAATTGGATTGATTAGAAGTGGTATTCTTATGAGGGAGTTTAGGCTTAATATTAAAGTTCAAAAAATGGGAACCCCTGTGGGAGCATTTCTTGTAGGTATAGGCTTTGCTGCTGGTTGGTCTCCTTGTATTGGACCTATCCTAGGAAGTATTCTCATTTACTCAAGTATGAGTGGCGAATTAATTAAAGGAATGGAGATTCTTGGAGCTTACTCTTTAGGAATAGCAATTCCTTTTATTATATTTTCTATGTTAATTGATACTGCAATGAGATATTTGAAAAGATACATGAAGATTTTTAGTTGGATTAATTATTTATTAGGAGTAATATTGATATTTTTAGGATTATTTATGATTTTAGGTATTTCCTTATAGGATAAAAGGCATATGAAATTTACTTTTTGAGAATTTCTATGATAGAATTTAAAAATTTATGATCGATACCATATTTAATCCGTCTTCAATAGCAGTAATTGGAGCTTCTGCAGAGGAAAAAAAAGTAGGGCATGCTGTATTAAAAAATCTGATTAATGGCTATAGGGGAAAGATTTTCCCGATAAATCCTGGAAAAACAGAAATCTTATCACTTCCCTGTTATCCTTCAGTCTCAGCAGTTCCTGATAAAGTTGACCTTGCAGTGATTGTTATTCCTGCAAAGGCTGTTACAGAGGCATTACAAGATTGTGCAAGAGCAGGAGTTAAAGGAGTGGTGGTTATTACGGCAGGTTTTAAAGAGGTTGGTGGAGAGGGAGTTAAGAGAGAAAGAGAGCTTGTACAGATAATAAAAAATGCTGGAATGAGAATGGTCGGACCTAATTGTCTTGGAGTTATGAATACAAAGATAAAAATGAATGCTTCTTTTGCAGCGGAGATGCCTCCAAAGGGAAGAGTAGCATTTTTTTCCCAATCTGGCGCATTAGGTGTAGCAATTATAGATTGGGCATTGGAAAATAATTTTGGGTTTTCAAAATTTGTTAGTTTTGGAAATAAGGGTGATTTAAACGAGACAGATTTCCTTGAATATTTCGCAAAAGATCCAGACACAGATGTTATTCTTGGCTACATTGAAGATGTAGTAGATGGTAAGATATTTTTAGAAATTTCAAAAGAAGTTACAAAAGTTAAACCGGTAATATTAATTAAATCAGGCGCAACTGAAGCGGGCGCGAGAGCTGCTTCCTCTCATACAGGGGCTCTTGCAGGTTCTGACAGAGCTTTCACTGAGGCTTTCAGAAAAGCAGGGATAATCAGAGCTCAAGGCATCCAAGAATTATTCGATATAGCTGAAATGTTTATTTCGAACAAAAAACCTAAGGGAAGGAGACTTTTGATAGTTACTAATGCAGGAGGTCCAGGAATTATCGCTGCTGATACTGCTGACAGATTTGGAATAAAATTAGATCCTATGAGTAGAACTTCTATAGATAATATTGCTGAAAAACTTCCTTCAAATGCTTCTCTTTATAATCCTGTGGATATAATAGGAGATGCAACTTCTGAAAGATATAAAGTTGTTTTAGAACAAGCATTAAAAGATGAAATTATTCAAGGAATATGTGTTATATTAACACCTCAAGCAATGACAGATGTGGATAATATAGCTGATATTGTAATTTCAGCTTCCAAAAATACTGAAAAACCGATTTTTACGACTTTTATTGGCGGTCAGAGAATAAGAAATGCAGTAAGGAGATTAAAGGCGAATAGTATACCTAATTTTACCGATCCTTCCGTGGCAATTAATGCTTATAGCAAACTTATACATTTCGTTGAACTCGTAAATAGAGAAACTAAAGAGGGTGATCATATAGAAATACCATCAATGAATGTTGATAAAGCAAGGGATATATTTGAGAGATTAAAATCTTCTGGAATTTCTGAAATAGGTGGTGAAGAGGCATTAGAAATTTTATCTTTATATGGTTTTGCTTTTCCAGATAGAGCTCTTGCAAAGACACCTATGGAGGCTGTTGCTATTGCTGAAAGAATAGGTTATCCTGTGGTAATGAAAGTTTCCTCTCCTCATATTCTCCATAAAACTGATGTGGGTGGCGTTAAATTAAATCTAACAAATGAAAAATCTGTATACAATGCTTTTTTAGAAATAACATCTAATATTAAAAGAGTAATGCCAGATGCTTTCATTGAAGGAGTTATGGTATATGAAATGGTAACCGGAGGGAAGGAGATAATACTCGGGGTAAGTTATGATAAAACTTTCGGACATATGATAATGTTTGGATTAGGAGGTATTTATGTAGAGGTTTTAAAAGATGTATCCTTTAGAATAATTCCTGTATCAGAGCAAGAGGCATTTGAAATGATTAATGAAATAAAGGCAAGCCGAATACTTGACGGTGTCAGAGGTGAAAAACCCTATGATAAAAAAGATATAGTAAATTGTATAAGAAAGCTCTCTAAATTAGTTCAAGATTTCCCAATTATAAAGGAAGTAGATATAAATCCATATCTTGTAATGAATAATGGTGGAATAGGTTTAGATGCAAGGATAATAATTTAGATAGAAAAGAAATCATGGAGGGCAAAATGAGACCCATTTTTATAATATCAAATCGAGCTTTCACAGGAAAAAATTTTTTTGCATTGGGTTTCGCATTAACTTTAAAAGATAAAGGTTATAATGTTGGATACATGAGACCGCTGGGTAGAATACCTATAAAAAAGGGAGACGAGATTTTTGATGAAGAGGCTTTTTTTATCAAAGAGATGTTAGGACTTAATGACCCGTTGAATGTAATTTCTCCCTTTGTATTTACTTATGAAGCCCAATACAGATTATTGAATGGAGAGGATATAGGAATTAAAGAAAAAGTTAAAGAGGCCTTTTTAAAACAACAAGAAAAGGATTTTCTAATAGTTGTTGGACCAATAATATTTTTGAAGGATATTCTCTCGGTATAGATTCTGTAAGACTAATAGAGGAAACGGACGGAAGAGTTATTGCAATACAGCATTGGGATAGTGATCTTGCTATGGATGATATTTTAGGGATAAAAGACCTTACCAAGAATAGATTTATTGGAGCAGTAATTAATAAAGTTCCCTCTGAACAGTTTCATCATGTTAAAGAAAAAGTTGTTCCCTTTATGGAAGGAAAAGGTGTAAAAATCTTAGGTATATTCAAAAAAGACAAAGTTTTAGAGTCTGTTACAGTAAGAAGGCTCATGGAAGCTATAAATGGTGGATTAGTTTGTTGTGAAGACAAATTAGATGAATTTGTCGAGAATTTGTCAATTGGTGCTATGGATCCTGAAACAGCATTATCCTATTTCCTTAGAATTCCAAATAAAGCTGTCATTACTGGTATCCATAGAACTGATATTCAGATAGTAGCTATGGAAACATCTACAAAATGTCTTGTTCTTACTGGTGGTATGCATGTTAATGAGACTGTTACAGGGATAGCAAAGGCAAAAGGAATTCCCATAATAGTCACTGCTTTAGATACATTTACAGCAGTTGATAGAATGGAGAAACTCATGGGTAAAGCTGTTATTAGAGAAAAAAATAAAGCAATAAAAGCTAAAGAAGTTGTAAGTAGTGATTTTGATATAGAAGAATTTCTTAGAAGAGTAAAAAATGAATGAAGTGGAATTAGAACTTCTTGAAAAGGCAAAAATACTTGTTGAAGCTTTACCATATATAAGGAAATTTTATGGTAAAACTTTTGTCATAAAATATGGTGGAGCTGCTCAAAAGGAAAGTCACCTTAAAAACTCCTTTGCTCAGGATATAGTTTTACTAAACTTTATAGGTATAAAAACAATTGTAGTTCACGGTGGAGG
>CAZYLC010000024.1:4585-8223 GCA_964648755.1 uncultured Thermodesulfovibrio sp. | reverse complement strand
ATTAATGAGAAAACTCGGTAAAGAACCACATTTTATTCATGGTCATAGAGTTACAGATAAAGAAACTATGGAAATTGTTGAAATGGTTCTCGGAGGCATTATTAACAAGGAGATCGTTCAACTGATAAACTCTCATGGTGGAAAAGCTATTGGCTTAACAGGTAAAGACGGTAATCTACTAAAAGCAAAGAAGCGATTTATGAAAGTCAATGAAGAAGATACAGATATAGGTTTTGTAGGAGAAATAGAAGAAGTAGCAACGGAAATACTTGAAAACTTACAAAAAGATAGTTTTATACCTATAATTGCACCAATTGGCTTTGATAAACAGGGTAATAGCTATAATATTAATGCTGACACTGTAGCCTCAAGTATTGCTGTTTCAATCGGAGCTGAAAAATTAATACTTCTTACAGACGTCAAGGGAATTGCAAACGAAAAAGGTGAGCATATTCCCACATTGAAGATTGAAGAGGCAATAAAGCTTATAGAAGAAAATATTATAAGTGGAGGTATGATTCCTAAGGTTTATGCCTGTCTTAATGCATTAACAGGCAGAGTTAAAAAAACCCATATCATAGATGGAAGGATTCCTCATAGCCTTTTGCTTGAAATTTTCACTAAAAAAGGTATCGGAACAGAAATAATTCTTTAGTAATGACAGAAATCAGACTAATTATTAATTACGCAGAAGTTTCTCCAGGTGAAATAATCGAGTTATCAAAAGAAGATAAAAGATATTTATTTAATGTTTTAAGATGTGCAACGGGAGAAAAAATTTTAATATTGGATGGTAAGGGTAGAAGTTTCCATGCAAATATTGTAGATAAAAATCATATTGAAATTTTAGAGGAAAATGACCAGCTAAAGGAGGACAAACTTAACTTAATTCTATGTCAGGCTCTTCTTAAAGGTGAAAAAATGGATTTTATAATACAAAAATCAACAGAGATAGGAGTTAAAAAAATAATTCCCTTTATAAGCGAAAGATGCATACCCAAAAAAACAAATAAGATTGAAAGATGGAGAAGGATTGCAAAAGAATCCTCAGAACAATCAGGAAGATTAACGATTCCAGAGATAGACTCCATAGAAAAGTTTGAGGAGTTAATAGAGACTGTAAATAATGGTATACTTTTTTGGGAAAAATCAAAAACATCTTTACTTGATGTTTTTGTTCATTTAAATCTTTCAGAACCAATATTTTTGATAATAGGACCTGAAGGAGGATTCTCTTCAGATGAGGTAAATAGGGCTCTAAAACGACAAATTGAAATAGCTTCATTAGGAAATAGAATTCTTAGAGCCGATACAGCTGCTATTGTTTCTTTATCTTTAGTGAGTTTTTTATGTGAAAATTATGTTATAATTAAACAAAATGAGCATAACATCAAAGGAAAAGGCTTTAGAAATAGCTAAATTTTTAGATGACAAAAAGGCTTTAGATATTAAAATTCTTGAATTAAAAGATCTAACTGTAATAACAGATTACTTTATAATATCCTCTGCAGAAAGTACCACTCAGGTTAAAGCTCTTACAGAATATGTGGAAGAACAAATGGAATTAAAAGGATTCAAACCACTTAGTTTAGAAGGATTTGACTATGCTCACTGGGTGCTTATAGATTATGGAGACGTCATTGTTCATATATTTTTAGAAGAAACAAGGCATTACTATGCCCTTGAACGTTTATGGCTTGATGCACCAAGAATACCTTTTCAGCAATCTATCGTAGATAAAAACCTCGCAATTTATAAATAAAATGTCCTGTTATAGTTAAGCTTTCTTTTTGCCAATCCTCAGGCAATGGCCAAAAGGGTTGAGCATCCCTTAAAGCTTTTATGGCTGCATCATCGAGCATTCTATATCCTGAAGTTCTAACGAGTTCAATCGATATGAGTTTTCCTTTTTTATCTATACTGAATTTTATATACAGATCACCGAATATTCCTCTCTCAGCTGCCTGGGGAGGATATTGCCATACTCTTTCTATCTTTTCCTTTAATCGTTGCAAGTATCCCCAATCATTAAACTCTTTTGTTGAAAAACTTAATCCCTGAGAACTTTCCATTTCTTTATTTACTGCTTTATTTTTTGATAGTTTTGCGATCACGTCCCTATCGAATATATCTGGTTCTTTACCTATTTTTTCAAATGATTTTAATTTATCGAATTTGTTTTTTTCTGTATCAACTTTATCTTGCTTATCTAAGGGCACATTATTACTTTCTTTAGGAATAGAAGAAAACTTCTTAGGTTCTTGCGCTTTTTTAATCGGAGGAATTTTTTCTATTTTTCCTTTCTCTTTTGGTATCTCTTTTTTTTCAAAAAATTTTTGTTGAGGTGGTAGTATCAAAACAGATACCCTATCCTCCAAAATTTGAGCAGGCTTTAAGGTTTTTTGAATTAATGTAAGCAATATAAAAATCAAAAGATGAAAGATTAAAGAATAGATGATAGCTTTCTTCACATATTTATTTTAACCTGTGTAAGGGATATTCTTGAAATTATGCTTCCAAAGGCTTTTAAATATAAGGGAATTAATTTATTACTCCTTTCTTTTCTTAACCATAATGCCATAGCAAGCTCTTGAATATGAGGATTTCTATGTATATTTAACCATTTATCTATTCTTTTATCGTTGCCAAACATATAATCTTGAAATTTTTTCATTATTAAAAATTGTCTTCCGAATCTATCATTCCATAATTTTTCATAGAGTTCTAAGTTTTTTTGTTTAATAGCTTCAGAGGCAAATTGGGCAGATTTCATGGCATAATAAATTCCCTCAAATGAGACAGGCATAACTGCACCAAGCGCATCCCCGCAGAGAATTATATTTTTCTTGTGGAAAATTCCTTTGCTCCATCGAGGTATTTTAAAGGCTCTTAATTTTATTTTTGATGTATCTAAGGAAGAAAATCTTTTTCTTATAAAATTATCAATTAACCTTTTGAGCATATTAACTTTTTCTGCTCCCGTTCCAATAGATAAATAATTATTACCAGGGAAAACCCATGAATAAAAAAAGGATGCATGAGAGCTTCCAAACCAAAATTCACAGGAATCTAATTTAAGTTCATTGCTCGAAGGTGTTTGAAAACTTATAGTCCAGAAAGAATTTGGCTTATTAATTCCCGCTAAAGAACATACCCTTGAATTTACTCCATCAGCTGCAATTAAATACTTGCAATTGATCTTTATTAAGTTGCCATTCTTTGTTTTAATCTTTGCCTCTATTGTTTTACCTTCCTCTAAATTAACAAGTTCTCCTTCAATAATCTTCGTACCGTTCTTTTGAGCTAATTTTCTAAGGAAAGAATCAAATTCGAGTCTATTAAAAATTAGAATTTCACCATCTTTTAATTCAACTTCAATCGGTTGTGAAAAAGGTGGGAAGATAGTTACCTTTTTTATAGAATTAAATTTAAGTTTTTTAACAATGTCATAGAAGAAATCAAAGTCTTTTAGCCCTGCGGAAGGAATGCCACCTCCGCAAGGCTTTTTAAATTCTAAATTCCTTTCAATTAAACAAGTTTCAATCCCTTCTTTTATTAAAAAGTTAGCAGCTGCTGAACCCGCAGGTCCACCACCAACTACTAAAACTTCATAATTCATTATTATTTTTTAGTTACCA
>CAZYLC010000024.1:3762-4575 GCA_964648755.1 uncultured Thermodesulfovibrio sp. | reverse complement strand
GGACAAGGAGCATTTCTTATTATTCTCTGAGTTGTGCTGCCTACGAAAAATCTCTCAACACCACTTCTTGGTAATGTTCCAATAATTATTAAATCTATACCATTTTCACTGGCAAATTTGATTACTTCTTCGTAAGGGATACCTCTTTTTACAACTGTTTCTACGTCTTTTAAGCCTTCACGAATGTCTGTGCCAAAGGAATCAAGATTTCTCTTAGCATGACTTTCTAAATCTTTATAGAGCTCTGTTATAGAAGGATGGGGGATATGGAGATTTGATGCCTTTTCAATATCATAAATAACATGAAAAAGATAAAGCTTAGCATTAAACATCTTTGCTAAATCAACAGCATAAGACATAGCATAGAGTGATTCATCTGAAAAATCCGTAGGTAAAAGAATTTTTTTAAACTTCATGGCTACCTCCTAATTTTTAATGTTTTTTAAGTATATCAATCTCATGCCTTCAATTACAAGATGTGGTTCTAAATAGTGAAAAAAAGTTAAATATTTTGATAAGAAAGTAGAATTACCACCAGTAAGTATAGGTGTGAGTTTTAGCTGAGTAGACTCTTCAATTTCATTAATGATGCCCTTTATTGCATAAGCTGTACCTAAAATTATTCCACTTTTAATTGCTGATTCTGTATCTCTTCCTAAAGCGGAATCGATGAAATTAATTTCAATAAGTGGTAGGGAAGCAGTTTTTTCATGTAAACAATGACGCATCATCTGTATTCCGGGCATTATTGAACCGCCAAGAATTTCACCTTTCTTTGTTAAAACAGTGATAGTAGTAGCAGTACCAGCATCA
>CAZYLC010000024.1:0-3752 GCA_964648755.1 uncultured Thermodesulfovibrio sp. | reverse complement strand
TCAAGTATGGCTAAATTTTCCTTATATTTTCCATAGGCTGCAACGGCGCATGTAAGCCTGTCAACGCCAAATTTTTCTTGATTTTTGACTTTTATATTTAGACCGGTGTTAAGTTTATCATTAATAATTAGAAGGTTTTTAAAGAATGATTTGTAATTATCTACAAACTTCTTTGTAATCTCAGGAACTACGGAACAGATTAGGCAATCTATTCCTTTATATTTAAAGATAAGTTTATTTAAAGGTTTCCAGTCTAATTTTTCTTTTTCTACATCATATATAATTGAAAAATCGTCTTCTAAAGGATTATTAAATTTAGCTATGCATATCTTAGAATTTCCGACTTTTATAGCCAATAACATTATTTAGCTCTTAAGAGAGTCACATCTCCTGCACTTATTTTTTCATATGTTCCATCTTCCAGTTTGACAATTAATCTTCCTTCCTCATCTATGGCTTCGGCTAAAGCTATTAATTCTCTATCAGTAAGTACGATTTTTACCTGTCTTCCAATGGTACCACTTAATGACATCCATCTATCTATTATTGTTTTTCTGTTTTTCTTTTCAAGCAACTGATACCATTTATCAAATTCCTTTATTATTTCTGCTGCAAGCATGGCTCTAGAAAATTCCTCTCCCTTACATATGCGGAGAGAAGTGGCAATTTCTTTGATTTCATCAGGTATATCCTCTTCTACCATATTAATATTCAACCCTGTACCAACAACAGCTGCTTTTATTTTTTCTCCCTCAATTTTCATCTCAGTAAGAATGCCACCTACTTTTTTGTGATCTACAAGCATATCATTGGGCCATTTTATTAAAACGGGTATTTCAGTGTATCTTCTCAAAGCAGTGGTGCATGCCACAACACTTGTAAGAGTTATTAATGTGGCATACTTAGGGGTAATATTAGGTCTCAAAGCAAAACTCATATATAAATTTTTACCAGCTGGCGATATCCATCTTCTACCTAATCTTCCTTTCCCTTTAGTTTGTCTGTCTGCTATTACAACTGTCCCAGATGGAAAACCTTGTTTCAGAAGGTCATATCCTATGCTATTAGTTGATTCTACTTCATCATAAACTACTATTTCTTTGCCGATTTCTAAGACTTTTGAAGAAACTAATTTTTTTATTTCCTCTGCTGTAAATTCCATAATATTACCTCTCCTGTTTAAGTATTATTACTTCAATTTTCCCTTTAAGCTTATTGGCGAAATGATGTGCATCCTTTTCTTCACCAACTATACTTCCATAATGCATCGGTATTGCAATTTTAGGCATGATATCTAAAGCTGCTTGAACCGCTTCATCTGCATTCATGACATATGTTCCGGATACTGGTAGTAAGGCTATATCAATATTTTTAAATGATTTCATTTCAGGGATATAGTCTGTATCACCGGCAAGATAAATTCTTTTACCAGACACTTTGAATATAAAGCCAAGCCAACCCTTTTCCTTAGGATGGAATTTTTTATTAGTATTATATGATGGAACAGCTTCAATTTCTATCCCTTCAATCTCTATCTTATCTCCTGGTTTTACAACTATTTCCTTAGCATTGATTTTACCAGAGCAATCTTTTGGTAAAACTAAAACCGTATTGGGACCTAAGAGTTTTATAATATCTTCAGGGCTAAAATGGTCATAATGCTCGTGGGTTATTAGAATAATATCAGCTTTATCAGTCGTTTTAATCTGGTATGGGTCCGTATAAATAATCTTTTCTCCTATAATTTTAAAAGTATCATGTCCAAGCCACTTAATATTGTCAATCATTTTACACCTCCAATATTAGTTTGTGAATATATAATACTAAATTTTGTTAGAACTTAACAATTTGACTTTTTTCAAGGTTTTTTATTAGATTATATAATTATCGGGGCGTAGCGCAGCTTGGATAGCGCACCTGCCTTGGGAGCAGGGGGTCAAATCCCCTCGCCCCGATTGATTTTCAATTAATATCTGCCTCTTTCAATTTCATAAATAAAAATTTTTATACTACCCATTATAAATCCTATTTGACGGATTGGTGATTATAATCGTATACTAAATAAGTTGCTATTTCATCCCTCAGGAGATTTAGAAACCCTGAGGGTTTTTTATTTAGCTTCAAAAATTTAGAGAGGTAAAAGAATGAAGTTTGAAGATTTTTTATTGAGCAAAGAGACCATGAAAGGTATTTATGAGATAGGATTTGAGGAACCTACGCCAATTCAAGTAGCTACAATACCTTTGATTTTAAAAGGGGTAGATTTTATAGGGCAGGCACAGACAGGTACAGGAAAAACTGCCGCCTTTGGTATTCCTATAGTAGAGAAATGTAAAAGAGGTAAAAAACCTTTTGCAATTATACTTGAACCAACAAGAGAGCTTGCAGTTCAGGTGTCTTTTGAAATCAGTAACTTAGGAAAATTCAAGAATATTAGAGTATTACCTGTTTATGGAGGCACTTCTATTGAGAGGCAGATAAAGGCACTAAATAGAGGAGTAGATATCATTGTAGGAACACCCGGACGAATTATTGATCACATAAATAGAGGGACTCTTATATTGTCGGATATAAAAATTGTTGTTTTAGATGAGGCTGATGAAATGTTAAATATGGGTTTTATAGATGATATAGAAACAATTTTAAAAACTATCCCATCTGAGAGACAGACCCTCTTATTTTCAGCCACAATACCGCAGCCTATAATGAATATCGCAAAGAGACATATGAAAAATCCTGTAAAAGCAGGGGTGAGCACAAAGGATATTATTGTACCAAAGATAAAGCAAGTGTTTTACGAGGTTAGAGAGGAAGATAAACTTGATGCTCTTTCAAGACTTATAGATGTTGAGAATCCTCAGCTTGCAATTGTATTCTGTCATACAAAAAATAAAGTTGACGAGGTTTCAAAGAAGCTAAACCAGATGGGATACAATACAGGTGCTCTTCATGGAGACTTTACGCAGGCAAGAAGAGAAGAAGTAATGGGTAAATTTAGAAAAGGCAGTATTGATATACTTGTTGCAACTGATGTTGCAGCAAGGGGTCTTGATATACAAAATGTAACCCATGTTATTAATTATGATATTCCCCAGAATCCTGAAGGCTACATACACAGAATAGGAAGGACAGGAAGGGCTGGAAAATCGGGAATTGCTATTACATTCGTTACACCAAGAGAATACAGGCATTTGAGACTTATCGAGAAAACCGCGAAAACGATTATAGATAGGAAGAGATTGCCTTCAGTTGCAGAAGTTATCAAGGCTAAAGAAAAAAGTATTATCAAGGATATAGAAAAAATAATAAGAGATAATAAACATTTAAGTTATGACCCTATTGTCAAAGCTTTATCTGAGAAATATAGCTTGGTAGATATTGCAGAAGCAGCACTTTATGCTGCCTATGGAGATGTAAAAGAAGTTCATGAGAAATTAGTATATTAGAGCTACCCTCTAAAATTGTTTAAATATACAACACCTCATAAAGGTATGAAAATATTCCTAAAAAGCTATAAACCCCTGTCACACTTTAATATTACATTAATTTCAACTTTCAATCATAAACTATTTCGATCTGGAACTTACCCATGCAAGATTTTGAAGAGTTTAGGAATCCTTATTTTTATTTGTCCATTAAACAAACAGTTCTTCCTTTCCTTGCCAAGCTGATTCATAATTTTTTTAATTTTTCCACTATTCTTTTACATATTTTTTTGACTAACCTCCTTTGAATCATCCTCTATTCAAAGA